>CALCXL010000944.1 GCA_937907595.1 uncultured Pseudomonadota bacterium | reverse complement strand
AGGACGTCGATGCTGCCCTCTCCGCCGCTGTGAAAGCGGTAGAGCTTGCCGGTGGCGGGGTCGAAGGCGCTGCCCTCGTTGATGGGTCGGGGTGCGGTCACTGCGGGCGACGTTGCCGTCCCCCTGTGACATCAGGCGACCGAGCGGCGGAGCCAGTCGATGAAGGCAGCGCGGGCGGGCTCGGGACCGTCGACCCGGAAGGGCGGACCGAAGGTCAGCAGGCTGCGAAACAGCACCGGCAGGGCCGACGCGGACAGCCCCAGCCGGCCCTCGCCCAGCTCCTGCGGCCCGTGCCGACCGCCCTGGAAGAAGCGGCGCGCGGAGCCCAGGCGGCCTTCGGGGAACCAGACCACCACCTGCAGGTCCCGGGTGGGGGCGTCGAAGAGCACGTCGCGCCGGGCGCGGGGGGCGGGCAGCGCAGCGGGGTCGAAGGTCTCCTGCTGCGGTGCCACATCCAGGACCCGGTCCAGCCGAAAGTGCCTGGGCTCCCGCGCGATCGAGCACCAGGCTTGCAGGTACCAACGGCCCTTGTGCTGCACCACGCTCAAGGGGCGCACCCGACGACGGTCCAGGGAGTCCCGGGACGCGTTCCAGTAGACGATCTCCAGCTCGCGGTGCTCCGCCGCCGCCGCCCGTGCCGCCGCCAGCGCGCCGGCATCGACCCCCTCCTCCACCGACCAGGCGATGGGCTCGGGCTCCCCCGGGCCTGCTGCAGCCTGGGCCAGCCGCGCCAGGGTCCGATCGCAGAGGGCCCGGCCTGCACCATCCAGGCTCACGCGCAGCGCCCGCAAGCAGGCTCCAAGCAGGGCGACGTCCCCCGATGAGAGCCGCAAGGGGCGCTCCAGCCCCAGAGCCTGGTGGAGCACCACGCGGTCACCGTCCAGCTCCAGATCCAGGTGGTCGCCGGGCTCAAAGGGGGTGACCCCGAAGTTGCTGAGCTGCTCCAGTTGGCGGCCGAGCTCGCCCAGGCTCACGCCCAGGAGCCGCGCCGCGTCGTCGGCGTCGATGTCCCCGCCCGCGGCTTCGGCTGCCGCGACGAGGGAGAGAAGGCGGGCCAGCGGGGTCCTCACGAGCCGCCCTCCGCCAGCGTGAGCAGTGCCTGCAGGGGCTCACGCCACGCGCTCACGGCCGACGGTGGGCCGGTCACCCGAACGCGCGGCATCCAGTCGATCAGGCGGGCCAGCAGGGCCTGCAGGTTGCTGGTGGCCACGGAGACCTCGCGGCCCTCCGCGCGTCCGCCCAGCGCGCGGGCGATGGAGTCGGCCAAGGCGGCGTCGCACTCGAGGGTCAGGTCGATGGGGTCGTGTACCCGGTAGCGCCAAGGAGGACAGCCCGCGATGGCAGCCAGGTCCACGCCGGGCGGACGAACGAAGCGGGGGCGGGCGTCGGGCAGGCCCGGGATCTCCAGGGCGCGGGCGTGAGCCAGTCGAAAGCTGCGCTCGGCCAGGGCGGTCTGGCACTCACCGACGACGTGCCATCGCCCGCGCCGCGCGAACACCCCCCAGGGGTGAACGATCCGACTCGCGGGCTGGGACCAGCGGGCCGCCCGGTATTCGAAGTGCAGGGGGAGGCGACGGCGGCTGGCCAGCACCGCCCGCGCCAGCTTGACCGGGAGGTCGGGGTCGTCGTCGGTGGCGGGGTGGTGCAGCACCAGGTCCGACGGCGGGTCGGCGAGGGCGGAGGGTCGGTGCGCGGCGGCCATCAGCCGGGTCAGGGCGCCGAGCACCTCCGGGGCGAAGGGGGAGCCCTCGTCCTCGGCGATGAGGGCACCGGCCTGCCGAAGGAGCACGCCCTCGCCTGCCGTGAGCTCCATGGAGATCAGGGCATGGCGGCCGCGATCCAGAGTGTAGGAGCCGCGCAGCGCGTCGTAGTCCAGGCTCACGCCCAGCTCACGCAGCCCACGCTTGTCCCGCTCGAACTTGCGGCGGGCGGAGGCCAGGGCTCCGGTCCACCCACCGGGAACCGAGCGCCAGATCTCCTCGCGGGTGAGCGGTCGGCGGCTCCTCAGGAACAGGACCAGGAGGGCCAACTGTCGGGCTTCTGGCCCTGGCGAACGCACGCTGCTCATGGTGCGGAGTCCCTCCCTGGCGGCGAGCCTAGCGCGGCTCAGCCTGCGAGGGGAGGGACACCCCGGGCGGCGCCACACGCCATGGACGAGATCCGTGAGGGCGTGGATCGGCGATGTCGGCGGAGCGACCGCCGCGCTGCTCGAGCCCTACACGACGAAGGACACCTGGGGTGAGCCGCTCGGCCTCAACTGCTTTCCCGCGCCGCGTCCACCGCGACTCCGTCTCAGATCGGCCAGTGGCCCCGCGCTTCGAGCCAGGGGATCGGGATGTACTGGTCGGCCCCCCAACCGGTGAGGAGGCGGCCCTGGTCCGGATCGCACCACGCGGCGGCGGCGGGGCCTGCCCGGAGGGGGCCGGCGGACCCGAACACCTTCATCTCGCCGTCGATGACCTGCGCGGAAGCCAGCGGGACCGTCGAGGCCTTGGTGATGAGGCGCATGACCGCCGCGCCCCACTTCTTCATGGCTGCGTCCCACGGGTCGCCATCATCGTACGAGAAGTGGACGCGCCCCAAACGCAAGCTCGTGGCTGCGGAGGGGTCTCCCGCCGGTAGCCGGCGCGACCGGTGAAACAGATGTGTGCCGGCCGCAGCCACGAACTGCGTGCCGGTGCCGTCCCGCTGCTCGCTCGTGGGGTCCTCAACGAGCCCGGCGTGCCAGAGGTAGGCCACGGAGCCGCTGCACTGGCCCAGGTGTTCCACGAACCTTGGCTTCCGCGTGGGCCACCGGCTGCCATCGAGAAATCGGACCTCGGGGAATGACTCCACGATCAATCTGCTGAGAGTCTCCTCGTCCTCCGGCAGAAGGAAGAACTCCTTTGTACGAACGGACCCCATGACGCCTCCTCCTGTTCAGGCTACTCAACTGCGGAGGGACCTGCGGCGGGCGCCTGCTTCGGCACCAGGATCACGGTAGCGACGTTCTTTCCGTCGTTCGCATTGAGCGCGATGGACCGAGCTGCCGCCAGCTCGCGGGCGGTCGCAGTTCCGTCCGCGAGGACATCGACGGTCTGGACGTGGAGCAGCGTGCCGTCGGCGAGCTCGAAGCTCAGGTCGACGTAGTTGCCGCCCTTCGTACTGCCTTCGACAGCTCCCTCCGTGGGACGGACGAACATCTCCCCCACCTTCCTCCCGGCGGCGTTGTGCCCGCCGCCCACGTGCTCCGCGTCGGGGAACAGATCCAGGACCTTCTCCCGGACGGCGTCGTTGAGCGCCCTCGTCTGCTCCGAGCCCCGGCGGCCCCCGCTTCCCCACCCGGGGGACCTGTCCGGCCCGAAGTTCACCCGGGGGCTGTCCAGCCGCTTCATCAGGGCCTCGCCCAGGTCCAGCAGGTCGTCCGCGAGCCGGGCGCCCAGGGGGCTGGAAGCGATCCGCCCGCCCGTCATGCCGAGGGCGATCAGCGTGCCCTTCTCCAGGGCGATCATCTCGCCCACGGCCACGGGGCCAGCGGCCTCCATCGCCGAGACCAGGGGGGCGCTGACCCGGAGCGCGAAGCCGCCGGCCGCGAGCACCTCGGGACCGAAGACCACCACCACCGCGGCGCCGCACACCACGAGCTCGGCCCCCAGGAGGACGGCCACCGCCGTGGGGTTCCACGGATACGCCGCCTTGAACGCCTCCGGGTCGGAGCGACGCAGCGCCTGGCGGTCGAACCCGTCCCGGCTCATGTGGCCGTCGGGGTCCCGGTACGTCAGCGGGTTGTCGCGCACATAGGCGAAGGCATTCGCCTCCCAGATCAGGTCGGGCGTCATGGGGTCCGCCGACAGCCACTTCGACGACGCGGTCGAGTAGAACCGGGCTCCGAAGTCGTAGGCCTCCAGCTCCTGGTCGGTGTCGACAAGCCCGAACGCGGCCCGCTCTCGGCGCTTGCTGTTGAAGCGCTGGTCGACCTCTCCGGGCTCGCTCTCCTCGAGCCCCGAGGACGGGCCCCACGCCTCGCGGGTGCGGCCGTAGGGCTCGTACCGGCGCGCGGACTCGATGGCGCCCGCTTCGTCGAGCAGGAGCGTCGCCGAGCCGAGGTGGTCCCCGGCGATCCACGTGAGCCGCTCCTCCACAGAGATGGGGTAGCCGGCCGCACCCAGGGTCTCGTCCACGTCCCGCTCCGCCACGAGGCGGTCGCCGAAGTGCACCTTGAAGGTCCAGTCCTGCGCCCCGTCGCGGTCCGTGAACTCGCCCAGATCGCCGAACCGCTGGACGCGCACGTAAGCGCCCAGGCCGTCGTCCCACTTCTCCGTGGCGACGTTCCGGCCCGCGTCGTCGTACCAGAAGGTCCCGACCGGGCTCATGGGGAGCGGGTCGCCCGCCCAGACGGTGCGGAGCCTGCCCTGCATGTTCCAGTCGAACGTGCGGCGCGCGGCCAACGCGGTGGCCGCGTTGGGGTCCACGATCCCGCGCTCGGTCAGCGCCGCGTTGCCGGGAGCGGGGACGCCCAGCCACTGCTGCTCGGTGATCCGGCCCTGCGCGTCGTATCGCTGGTTGAACAGCGTCGGCGGCGACTGATCCACCGAGGTCCACTGGGCCACCGGCGCGTTCAGGGGCGCCAGGTAGTTCGGCGTCGGCTGCAGCGTCGTGCGGTCGCCGGCCGCGAACTGCCCCGACAGCCGGTCGCCCGAGGGCAGGTGGTGGTTCTCGCGGATGAGGTTGCCCAGCAGGTCGTACTGCCACCCCATGGTGAACAGCGGGGCCTCGCCCTTGCCCTCGTGTTCGCGCTCGATCGTGCAGTCGAGCAGGCGGTCGACCCCGTCGTATCGGCAGGAGCTCCGCTCCGGCAGGCCATGGCCCGAGGCCCTGTCGGTCCAGCCCGACTCCTGGTCCTGCCAGGACACCAGGTTCCCCGCCGCGTCCCAGTCGAGGAAGCGCTCGAAGAGCGGCTGTCCCCCGGTGGTGGGTTCGACCCGGAGGACCGAGACCCGCTGGTCCTCGTCGTAGGCGTCGTTGTACTCGAAGACCTGCCGGGTGCCGTTTCCGAAGCTCAGCTCGGTGAACCGCCCGCGGGGGTCGTAGCGAGCGTCCTCGATGTAGCTCCGCGTGGGCGACCCGGTCGCATCGAACCCCTGGAGCGACACCCGCTGGCCCGCTGCGTTGCGGGTGACCTGCAGCCACTCCATGGGCGCGGCGAGCCCGCTCCCCTGGGGCATGACCGTCCCGGAGACCTCGTCGTCCTGGAAGTACTCGAAGGAGCTGTACAGCGTCCCCACGGCCTGCGGGCTCCAGGCGTCCAGCGTCTGCTGCATCTGGACGGGACGTCCCCGGACGTCGTGGCACCAGGCCAGCTGCAGGTCCTGCTGCGGCGGGCCGTTGCCCGCCAGCGTGTGGTGGGTGGCTCGGGTCTTCCGCCCGACGCTGGCCTGAGGATCACAGAGCACCCCCCCCATCGGCGCGGCGCCTGCGTCGTACTCCCGTTCCCAACCCTCCTCCCCCTGGGGGTGGCTGGGCGAGGGCCTCCACAGCTCACGGGTCGTGCGCCCCCGTGCGTCGTGTTCGGTCTCCCACCACTCCTGACGGGTCAGGCCGAGCCGGTCCCAGAGCTCCTTGTGGCTGACGTTGCCGGCCTCGTCGTACTCGAACTGCCAGACTCCGCGGTCGGGATCGTCGTAGGTGATGGCGCGGTCGAAGCCGTCCCACACCACGGTGGTCGGGTCGAGGCCCGGGTCCTGACCCGTCCGCCAGACCGACGTCACTCGACCCAGCGTGTCCTTCTCCCGCCTCGTCTCGAGGACCGTGGCGTCGGGCACCACCATGTGGGGCACGTGTCCCGGGCTTCCCGACCAGCGGAACGTCTCCGCCCCGAACCGCCAGCCGGCGTCCACGCGCGGCCCGGTCAGCGCCTCGGTGCGGCGGTGGGTCCCCGTCGCGACGCTGGACAGTTCGCGGACCTCGCCCAGGCCCAGGCCCGAGGCGACGAAGTACCCGGTGCTGTTCCGGCTGCCGTCCCAGCCGCTGGTCGACACGAGCCGGTCCAGGGTGTCGAACTCCGCGAAGGTCGGGCTGGCCCACTCGTCGCACTCCTGCAGGGCCGAGACCGTGCCGTAGCCGCCATCGGTGAGGACGTCGCTGTCGAAGCAGGCGGCCCAGGAGGTGTGGGGGCGGGACCGGCTGTCGAACTCCATCCGGCCGCTCACGCGTTGTCCTGGGGTGCCGTCGGCGGAGACCCAGTCCTCGCGGGTGACGACCGGTCGCCCCAGCCCGTCCAGGAACTGCACCGACAGGCGCTGCGCCGGGTTGCCGGGGGAGCCGATGGGGAGGAAGTGCCGCACCACCGCGGCTGTGCCGATCGCCGCGGGGTCGTCCAGGTCGAACGAAGGCTTGAAGCGCTCGATCTCGAAGCGCTCGGCGTCCAGGCTGTCCGCGGTCAGCGCGTCGGCGATGGCGGTCTTCCGGCCCAGGTCGTCGTAGATGCTGTACACCCAGCGACCCGAGGGGCTCGTGGTGGTCGCCGGCAGGCCGTAGGCCCCGAGGGCGCAGTACGGGAAGGTCACCCCGCAGACCTCCAGCTCCGTCTCGAACTCGACGTCGCCGGAGGCCCCCTCCACGAAGGGCTCGTAGGCGTGGGTCAGATGCAGCCCGACGACGGGGTCGTACAGGAACCAGCTGGTGGCGCTGGAGAGCCCGTGCGCGGGGTAGGCGTGGGGTCCCACCGGCTCCTCCTTCGAGAGGAGCATTCCGTTGGGGTAGTACTCGAACTCGACCCAGCGATCGTGGCTGGCGTAGGCGACGTCCCGTGACCTCTGGAGCTTGACGCGGCCCGACGGCAGGCGTTCGTACTCGTTGGTGCGGAGGGTCTCCCACTGGGATGGATTCCCCTCGCGGTCCTCTCGGCCGCAGGCCCGCGCCGCCATGCTGCCCGGCGGCGGAACCACGACCTTGTGCCACCGGGGCGCCGCGACGAAGCCGTCAAGCAGCTGCCCGGAGTCGAACGTCGTCATCTCGGCCCGGTCGATGGCACCGTCGGCCTCGAGGTCCTCCTGGACGCACTCCACCTCCCCGTTGAGCTCGGAGAACACCCGCCAGGTCTGTGACCGGAAGGGCGCGGTGCTCCGGGGCGCCTCGAGTACGGCGGGCGCGTCGGGCTCCCACGCCCTCCGGAGCTCGTGCACCGGGGCGAAGTGCCAGTTCCAGGGAGGCAGGTCGAAGTCGGCGTCGTCCCACTGCCACTCGGTCCTGCGCCACAGCCGGCCCTGCGCGTCGCGGATCTCCTGGGCCGTCTTGAGGCCGGTGTGCCGCCGGTCGTTCTCGTACTCCGACCGCGTCACGACCCCGCCGCGCTCGTGCTCCACCGCCGCAAAGCCCAGGGCCATCTTGTCGACGTATTCGTAGCGGGGCTCGTCGTAGGACCACGAATCGGTGGTCTCCGAGCGGCCCAGACCGTCTCGGATGGTTCGAGACACGAGCACCTGGCTGGCCGCCGGGAAGGCGTCCTGGCCCGCGCTGAAGTCCATGAAGTCGCGAGCGGGGGCGAAGACGAACGACTCCGTCGACCCCGTGGGCTTCCGGGTGAACGCGGGGAGGTCGGGCACCTGATCCTGCAGCGCGAACCGCCGGAGGGTGTGCAGGTCCGGTGAGACGACCCACTCCAAGGCCCCGTCGACGTCCAGATCCATGAACTTGGACTGGCCCACCGGCCCCGCGGAGTGGCGGTCCTCGGACGTGCCCTCCAACGTCCACTCCGTCCGGACGTCGATGGAGGGCCGGGAGAGTGTCGTCGATCCGCTGGGGTGGTAGACGGCCTGCTCATCCGCCATCGCGGAGGTATCGAGCAGGAACGAGCCGTAGCGTTGGTCCGAGAGGAGGGGATCGGCGGAGAAGCCGAGGCCGGTGTTGAGGAACACGAAGGGCGCGTACGCGTCGTCCCCGATGCCCTGCATCATGAAGTAGTCCGGCCGGCCGTCCCCGTTGAAGTCCCGCATCCCCGCGACCTCGTCGGAGACCGCGTTGTTCATCAGCTCGCCGATCTCCACGGACGTGGCCGACGCCGAGAGGGCGGGGTGATGGCCCTCCAGGTCCACCAGACCGGTCGGGTCGACGCCCCACCATCCGACCGGGTCTGCGAACCCCCGGCCCGTGTTCAGCTGGACCCAGAGCTGCAGGTCGTGGCCCTCGTGGACCAGCGTGCGGATCAGCGGCTGGTTGTCCAGGTCGGTCGCGACCGCCGGCAGGTCGGGCATGCCGGCCACGGTCGGCGCGAGGTAGCCGACGTCGACGAGCCCGTCGCCGTTGAAGTCCCGCATGCCGAAGTACTCGTGGTTGCGCTTCCAGCCCAGGTTGCCGTTCCCGTCCAGGTCGCCGTCGGAGCTGGGGTGCGTGTCTGCCACGCTGAGGTTGAGGTAGTTCGTGGCGATGCCTTCGAGCTCGAAGGGGGGGAGGAACCCCTGGCCGTCGTTGAGCGCGACCCTCCAGGGCCCCGCAGACTGCAGGCCGGTCTGCTCGCCGGCGATCATCAGGTCGGGCCGGCCGTCGCCGTTGAAGTCGATGAGGCCGTGCTTCTGGTAGCGCGTGGTCGGCGTGCACAGCGCGAGGCAGTCGGTGCCCAGGAACGGCAGCGAGCCGTAGATCCCGTTCGGCCCGGGGTTGATCCCGATCTGCCAGGGCAGGTCCAGGCCGTTGAGGGCCTCCGTGATGATCTTGACGATCACCCACGCCGCCCCGCCGCCGGACGACTCCGTGAAGGTCTGGTCCTTGAAACTGAACTCCATGGGGCCCATGCCGATGCCCGTCGGCGAGATGCTGATGGGGCCGAGTCCCACCGAGAAGCCGGCCCCACCGCTGGAGGTGACGCCGAAACTCACGCTCGCGGGCCCCGCCGACACCCCGATGTTCGCTGAGACGCCGCTCTTCCCCCCCGAGAGGGAGCCGAAGCCGGTGGGAGAGGCGCCCGCCGCCGCGCCGTTGCTCGCGAGGCTCGACAGCCACGAGAAGTGCTGCTGATCGTCGAACAGGAAGGGGTTGTCCGGGTCGCTCTTGTCGAAGCCGCCCGTCGAGCCGCCGGTCAGAAGCTCCTCGAAGGGGACGCTCCAGTCGATCGGTGCCCCGAA
>CALCXL010000943.1 GCA_937907595.1 uncultured Pseudomonadota bacterium | reverse complement strand
CCATCGCCGTCTGCACGTTGGAGATGATCGACAGGTTCAGCTCCGCGAGCTCCCTCTCCCGGGTGAGGTGCTGCCGGACCAGGGCCAGCCGAAGCTCGACGTCCGCCTCCTCCAGCACCGCTTGCAGCTCGGCGTGCTTGATGGGCAGGTTGCCCGCGACGTAGTCCGCGAGCCGGCCGCCCTCCTCCAGGGAGCTGACCACCGCGTCCAGCTCCAGGGGGGCCTTGCCCGTCTGCTGCCCGAAGCCGCGGAACTCGTCCCGCAGGTGGCGCCGGAGGATCTCTGTCTGGGCGCTGCCCTCGTTCACTTCCGCGAAGGGGGAGACGCGCGCGCGAGCGGTCGGTGACGAGCTGGCCGCCGCGCCCAGGCGAACCCGCCGCAGGCCCTGCACCAGCACCCGGAGCGTGCCGTCGCTGAAGCGGAGGCCGCGAAGCACCCGGCCCACGGTGCCGATGTCGTGCAGATCCTCCCGCTGGGGCTCCATCTGGTCGGGGTCCCGCTGGGAGACGAAGACGACGGGGCTGCCCACGGTCGCCGCGCGCTGCAGGACCTCCAGGCTGGCGGGGCGCACCGCGACCAGGGGGGTGACCATGCCCGGGAACAGCACCATGGACCGCAGGGGCACCACGCCGAGGGCGGTGGGCAACGGGTCGTCGGGCTCCAGGCGGACGGGGTGCACCGGCATGGGCTCCGGGGGAGCCTCGGGCACCGTGGACAGCGCGTCGGGGATGGAACCCGCGGACGGGTCCTGCGGCTCGGACAAGAGAAACCTCCAGGCAGGCGGACGCGAAGGATAGGGCCCAGCGGGGCCGTGTCAAACGGAGATCCTCCGAGCCTGATTCCTCCGTGATTTCAGCCGCCTCGGTCGTGTGAGAAAAAAGAATGAATAAACGGCTGCCGGCTCCGTCCAACGGCGTGGAAGCGGGCGCAGTCCAACCCCGGGGGGCCGGGGAGACGCCGCGCAGCTCCGGAGAGCGACGCCCATGAGTTCCCGAGATCCCAAGGTCAGCCCCGTACACACCTACATGAACGACGTGCAGCGCCACGATCTGCTCACCCGCGAGGCGGAGCAGGAGCTGGCCCGACGCTGGACGGAGGACCGGGACGAGAGCGCCGCCAACGAGCTGGTGCAGCGCAACCTGCGCTTCGTCGTCAAGGTCGCCATGGGCTACCGCAAGTACGGCCTGCCGGTCACGGACCTGATCCAGGAGGGCAACCTGGGCCTCATCCGCGCCGTGGAGAAGTTCGACCCCGGCAAGGGCACCCGCCTCATCTCCTACGCGGTCTGGTGGATCAAGGCCTACATCCAGAGCTACATCATCCAGTCGTGGTCCCTGGTGCGCGTGGGCACCACCCAGACCCAGCGGCGGCTCTTCTACAAGCTGCCGCGCGCGCTCGCGGAGGGGCGGCGCGACGGCGAGGGCCAGGAGTCCTGGATCGCCCGGGTCAGCGAGGAGCTGGAGGCCCGCCCGAAGGACGTCCGCCTGATGCTCAACGCCCTGCGCGGCCGCGACCTGAGCCTGGACGTGCCCCTGGACGAAGGCGGCGCCGTCACCTGGGGGGATCGGGTCGAGGAGCCCGGCGCCAACCCCGAGCAGGCCGCGGCCGAGAGCGAGGACGACGCCTTCCGCAAGCGCATCCTGCAGGAGTGCCTGCAGCGCCTGTCCGATCGGGAGCGGGAGATCATCACCCTGCGACACCTGGGCCACGACGCCCTGACCCTGCGCGACGTCGGCGCCCGCATGGGGCTCTCCCGCGAGCGGGTGCGTCAGCTCGAGGCCCAGGCCCTGCGCAAGCTTCGGTCGATGATGAAGAGCCGCTACGAGGTCCGCAGCCGCGTGGCCTGAGTCGACGAGGAGGGGGCTCAGCGCTCCTGCAGGAGCCGCGAGGCGGTGGGGGCCAGCGCCTCGCCGATGACGGCGTGGGTGAAGGCCGTGGGGTGCACGTCGTCCCAGAAGAACTCCTGCGTGGGCGGGTCGGACGCGAAGAGCCCCAGCCGCTGGAGCTCGGGGCCGATGTCCACGAGGGTGGACCGGCCGAGGGCGGCGCCGCGGGACGCGACCTCGAGCAGCTGGTCCTGCACGCAGCGCTCCTGGGGGTCGGCACCGCAGACCGCCGGGCTCTGGTACTGCGCCGCCACGATCGTCGGCACGCCCTGCCGTCGCGCCCGCTCGCCGATGCGGCCCAGGTTGCTGACGGCGTGCAGCACGGCCAGCTCACGCGCCGCGTCCCGCTCCTGGGGAGCGGGGGTGCCATCCCGGAGGCCCGGGGCGACGACCGGGGCCGGGACCAGCGGCCGGAGGGTGCCCTCCAGCACCGTGACCAGGCGAAAGCGGTCCAGCAGGTAGCGCGCCCAGAGCCCGCGCAGCGACCAGGCCCGAAACTCCACCACCACCGGCAACAACGTCAGGTCGTTGAAGCCGAACCAGCTGATCAGCAGGTCCGGGTCGTAGGCCAGGGCCTCGAAGGCGGCCAGCGCGATCTCGTCGCTGGTGGCGGCCCCGATGCCGGCGTTGATGACCTCCACCGTCCGGTCGGGGTGCAGCGCGGCGAGACGTCGCTCCAGCACGCTGGAGAAGGTCTGCTCGGTGGGGAAGTCGTTGCCGAAGACCGAGGACTCGCCCAGCGTCACCACCCGCCACCCACCCGCGGGCTTGTCCCGGGGGAAGCTGCGGTTCCGCATGTCCCCCGCCGTCGCCTGCACCCAGGTACCGCCCCCCCACTCGCCTTCCACGAAGTGCTCGGAGACCACGCGGCTGGGCGAGAAGGACGCCCGGGAGTCCATGCGCGGGGCCACGCCCCCCAGACCAAGGCCCACTTCGAGCGCGACGAAGGCCAGGGGCGACAGGGCGATGGCGGCCAGGCGAAAGCCCGGCGCCCGCAGGCGGGGGCTCAGGCGCGACCCCACCAGCAACAGGAGGGCCAGGCCGAGGGACGTCGACGCGATGAAGACCAGGGGCCGGTCCAGGGGGTGGCGGGTCGGTTCGCGCTCCAGGGTGGTGGTCGTCGGGCCCACCGCGCTCGGGTCCCAGGGGGGCTGCATGCGGGCGACGTCGGGCGGGTCGTGGTGGGGGCGACCGCCCAGGGCGCGCGTGGCGTCTCCGAGGGCAGCTTCCAGGGCCGGGTCGGTCGCGAGCCGCTCCAGCGCCGCGTCCCGCAGGGTGGCGCCGTCGAAGGCGGGGTGCCGGGCCGCCTCCAGGGCCACCTCCAGCTCCTGTCGGCTGCCCTCGGCGATCAGCTCCGCCAGGTGGTCGCTCTGCAGGTCGCGGATCAGCACCATCAGACCGTCGTCCCGATCCGGGCGCATGGCGATCAGGCTGCCGGGCCCCAGGGCGACCAGCTCGCGCACCCGCCGCCGGAGCCGCTCCTCCATGGCGGCCAGCCGCTCGGGCGGGGGCAACGCGAAGGCTCCGGGCTGCACGCCGGCGATGGGCGCGAGCCAGGTCGCCTCCAGCTCGTACCAGGACGCCTCCGCGGCCCCCGTGAACCGGGCGTCGGCCAGCCCCGCCGTCGCCGCGTCGAAGGGGAGGGCGGTCAGGGCGTCCAGCACGGGCCCGTAGAGATCGGGATGGCGGGGCAGGAAGGAGGCCTTCGAAGCCAGGAGCGCGGTCCACAGCGCCGGCG
>CALCXL010000942.1 GCA_937907595.1 uncultured Pseudomonadota bacterium | reverse complement strand
TCTGCCAGCGGAGGCGGGGGTCCCAGTTGGCGGCCTGGGCGGGGCCGGCGGCGAGGGTGCCCAGGGCCACCGCGAGCAGGGCGATCGCCGCGCGCAGGGCGAGCGCCGGGGGCATCAGGGGCAGGCTTCCTGAAGCTCGATCGCGCCCAGGTCGGGGGCCTTGGCGACGTCGCCGCCCTCGAAGGGCCGCGGGTTGCCGAGCAGGTCCAGCCGCTGGTTGCTCAGGTTCACGCCCCGGCAGCGCACGGGGCCGTCCGAGGCGGGCACGTTGTAGCGGGTGTCCCCGAAGCCCGGCGTGAAGAAGTCCAGGTGGTTCGGGTCGATGATGTTCTCGCCCGTCAGCGTGGTGTCGTCGGTCAGCAGGTAGCCGAAGCCCAGGCCGTGGGTGGCGGGGCCGTCGATGGCCATGCCGTCGCCGATGCCCCAGAGCACCGAGTTGATCGCCAGCAGCTTGAGGTCGTCGGCGCCGACGCCCGCGAAGAGGGTGGGGGAGGAGGCGTTGACACTGACGTGGCGCGCCTCGAACGTCGACTGCCCCGTGCCGGTGCCCAGGGGATCCTCCGGGTCCGTGGAGCTGAGGTCCAGCTGAACGATGGCCGGCCGCGCGCCGGGGGCGTCGGGGTCCTCCAGGGGCTGATCGTCACGCCACGCGACGTTGGAGACGGTGACGCTGCGGTCGGTGCCGGTGGCGTGCAGCAGGCCGTGGCCCTGTCCGTCCAGGGTGACGCGGTCGATGGTGACGTGCGCGTCGGCGGTGCGCAGGGCCGGGGTGGAGCCGCCGCGCGCCAGGCCGAGCAGGTCGATGCGCGTGTCCGTGACGGTCAGGCGGCCGCCGTCAACGCGCACGAGGTCGTCGGTCCAGGCGCGGTCGGACAGCAGCATGCCGCTCAGGCTCAGCTCGGCGACGCCGCTGGCTCGAAGCGCGCCGCCCAGGGCCACGCCGGAGAGGGAGGGGGCCCGCTCGTAGCCGTCGACGTCCACCCCGGGGGCCTGGTCGCTGCCGTTGTGGAAGAGCTCCCCCTCGAAGAACGCCGCGGAGTCCATGTCCGTGAGCAGCACGCCCTGCAGGCTGTGGTTCTTGATGGGGGTGCGCCGCAGGGTCAGGGAGCCCCCGGTGGCGCGCAGGCCCAGGGCGCAGCCGGTGAGGCGGGCGTCCTGGATGCTCACGGCGCCGTCGCCTTGGATGTCCGCGCAGATCGCGGCCCCGCCGACGTCGATGCGCTTGATGGAGATGGGCCGGTCGGCCTCCGACAGGACCCGCAGCAGGGTGCGGTCCACGGCCGAGGGCAGCGCGTCCAGGTCGGTCTGGGGTGGCCGGACGAAGACGTCGCCGGTGGCCTCGCCGACCAGCCGGGTGTTCCCGCGCACGGTCAGCTGCTCGTAGTAGGTGCCCGAGGCCACGCAGACGGTGGTGGCGACGTCGGCGCTGGCGGCGTCCAGGGCCTCCTGGATCGTGCCGTAGAGGTGCTGGTTGGTGGTGCCGTTGCGGCCCGTCTCCACGGGGTTGACGATCATCGTCACCAAGGAGCCGTCGGTCGGCACGCAGAAGTCGCTGGCGCAGCCGCTCAAGGCCACGACCAGGGCCGCGCCCAGCCCCGTCGACGCCCACCGTCCCGCCGACGACCGCCGCCGCGATCGCTCGCTCCGCGGGGTCCTCGTCGTTCGGTCAGAAATAGTAGTGCGCTCCCACCGACGCGCCGGTGCCCGACGTGGTCTGGATGTCCAGCGTGCCCACGCCGATGTCCAGGTTCAGCCCGAACTCCGCGGAGATGCCCAGGTTCTCCAGGCCGAAGAGAAAGAACTCCACGCCGATGACCGCGCCCAGTCGGGCCCCCTCCGCGTCGTCGTGGTACCGCACGTAGGCGCCGCCGACCCCGCCGTAGAGGTTGAGGTTGTCCTCGGCGATGATCGGCAGCAGTACCCGGCCTCCCGCGAAGAAGCGGTTGTCCTGGTTGGTCAGCACCGAGAATCCCACCAGCGCCTGCACCTGCACGTTGATCGTGTCCCGGGGCGTGGGGAGGCCCAGCTTGGCCGAGATGGACGTCAGGCTGGAGAAGTTGTTGTTGAAGCCGACGCCGAAGCGCTTGCGGAGGTCCTTCGCCTGGGAGGTGGCGGGGACGACCAGCGACAGCAGGGTCAGCAGCAGGATCAGGCGCAGCGTTCGCGACATGGGCGAAACGTAGCACCTCGCGTGTGTGCGGGGGTGCTCGACGCCTCCCTCGCGGTGGTTTCTGCTCGTTCGACAGCGTCGCCTTGGGGGTGAGGCGGAAGCGCCCCCCATGGTAATCTCGCGGCCCTCCCCCGCCGCTCCAACCCAGCCCCGGATCCCGCCGATGGACGCCCCGTCGTTCGCCCACCTGCACGTCAAGTCCCAGTACACGCTGCTCGGCGCGCTGGGGGACCCCAAGACCTACGTCAAGCAGGCCAGCAAGCTGGGCATGAGCCACCTGGCCCTCACCGACGAGATGAACCTCTTCGGGGCCGTGGCGCACTACCAGGCCTGCAAGAAGGCGGGCATCCACCCGGTGATCGGGGCCGAGCTGATCGTGGCCCCGGGGTCGCGGCTGGAGAAGAACAAGGCGCGGGACAACTTCCGGCTGGTGGCCCTGATCCGCAACGAGGCGGGCTACGTCGCCCTCAACCACCTGCTGACCGAGGCCTACCTCACCGGCCGCCACTTCGTGCCCCGCATCGACAAGGACCTCCTGCTGGAGCAGGCCGCCGGGCTCAAGGAGGGCATCATCCTGCTCTCGGGGGACCTGCGCGGGGAGGTGCCGCGGCTGCTGGCCCGGGGCAAGCCCGACCAGGCCCGGGAGGTGGCGTCCTGGTACCGCGATCTGGTGGGCGCGGAGAACTACTGCTTCGAGCTGATGGACCTGGGCTGGGGCTCCCTGCCGGGCAACCAGGACGGGGAGTCCGATCAGCGCGCCGTCAACGCGCAGCTGGTCGCCCTGGGCGCGGAGCTGGGCATCCCCTGCGTCGTCAGCAACAACGTGCACTACGTCACCCAGGACCGGGCCTTCCACCACGAGGTCCTGCAGTGCCTGGGCATGACCAACACGATCCAGGACGAGTTCCGCTTCCGCTTCCCCACCGACCAGTTCTTCCTCAAGTCGCCCCAGCAGATGCATGCGCTGTTCGAGGGGCACGACGCCGCCCTGGCCCACACCGTCACCCTGGCCGAGCGCTGCGCCTTCGACTTCACCTTCGGCGAGTACCGCTTTCCCATCTACCCCGGCCTCAAGGGCCGCACGCCCATGGAGGTGCTGCGGGAGCTGACGGAGGAGGGGCTGCTGGAGCGACTGAAGGTCGTGCGCAACCGGCAGACGGGGGACCGCCCCTGGGATGAGGTGGAGGCCGAGTACCGCGATCGCGTGCAGATCGAGCTGGGCATCATCGAGCAGATGGGCTTCGCGGCCTACTTCCTCATCGTCTACGACTTCATCAACTGGGCGAAGGAGCACGACATCCCCGTGGGTCCGGGCCGCGGCTCGGGCGCCGGCTCCCTGGTGCTGTTCTCCCTGCGCATCACGGACATCGATCCGCTGCCCTACAACCTGCTGTTCGAGCGGTTCCTGAACCCCGAGCGGGTGTCCATGCCGGACATCGACGTCGACTTCTGCCAGGACCGCCGGCAGGAGGTCATCCAGTACGTCACCGACGAGTACGGCGGGCCCACCCGGGTCACGCAGATCATCACCTTCGGCAAGATGCTGGCGAAGGGCGTGCTGCGCGACGTCGGCCGCGTCATGGGCCTGTCCTTCTCCGAGGTCGACAAGATCGCCAAGCTGATCCCCGATCAGCTCGGCATCACCCTGCCCGAAGCCCTGGAGCAGGAGCCGCGCATGCGCTCGCTGATGGCGGAGGAGCCCCGCTACCAGCGCCTGGTGAACGTGGCCCTGGGGCTGGAGGGCACCGCCCGGCACAGCTCGGTGCACGCCGCGGGCGTGGTGATCGCCGACGACGACCTGCGCCGTTACTCCCCGCTGAGCAAGGGATCGTCGGACACGGACCCGGTCGTCACCCAGTTCGACATGAAGTACGCCGAGGAG
>CALCXL010000941.1 GCA_937907595.1 uncultured Pseudomonadota bacterium | reverse complement strand
TGGGGAGGCTGCACGCCGCGACCCGGCGCCGCGTGGCCGTCTCCTTCGCCAGCGCCCAGGCCTGGACCGGGCCCGATCTGCCGTGGCCGCTGGACGTCGGGCACGTGGACCCAGCGGCCCCCGGATCGGTGCTCTAGGATGAGGGCATGAGCCGTCGCGAAGAAATGCTGGAGCGCGAGAAGGTCGCGAACCGCAAGAAGCACTGGGTGCGCACGGTCACGGCCTGCAACTCGCGCTGCCTGTTCTGCCTGGACACGGACACCCCGCGGAACCTCTACCTGCCGGACGAAGACGTGCAGGCCGAGCTGCGCCGCGGGCGCGAGGAGCTGGACGCCGACAAGGTGATCATCTCCGGCGGCGAGGCCTCGCTGCACCCCAACTTCTTCGAGCACATCGCCTACGCGAAGTCGATCGGCTACGACCGGGTCCAGACCGTCACCAACGGCTTCTTCCTGGGCGAGGAGGACTTCTACGAGCAGGCGGTGACCGCCGGCCTGGGGGAGATCACCTGGAGCCTGCACGGGCACACGGCCGAGCTGCACAACGAGCTGACGGGCACCCCCAACGCGTTCCGCAAGATGACGCGGGGCATCGCCCGCGCCGTGCGCGACCACCGGATGATCACCAACGTCGACGTCGTGATCTGCAAGCCGAACGTGGGCGTATTGGACAAGATCGTGGAGCTGGCGATCCGGCTGGGCGTGCACGAGTTCGACCTGCTCCACGTCATCCCCCAGGCCGCCGCCTACGACAACCGGGACGCGCTCTTCTACGACCCGGCCGAGCACCTCGACGTGCTGCACAAGGTGTTCAAGCTCAACCGCCATCCGCGGTTCGTGATCTGGACCAACCGCTTCCCCGTGCCCTTCCTGGAGGGGCTGGAGGATCTGGTCCAGGACCCCCACAAGATGCTGGACGAGGTCAACGGCCGCCGGTTCATGGTCCGCAACTACCTGGACACGGGCAAGGCCCTGGACTGCCGCCAGCCCGAGCGCTGCGTTCACTGCTTTATCGAACCCTTCTGCACCACCATGGACAAGACGGTGCAGGGCCAGCACGACCGCTCCTTCGAGGTCTGGCAGGACACGAGCTCGACGTTCCAGCTGCCGGCCCTGCCGTTTGGCTGCAGCCGGGTGGGCGCCGACGTGGAGCGCGCGGCCGACCTCACCGACGTCCCGCGTCCCCCCGGCGCCGGCCTCTACGCCCGCGTGCAGGGAGCCGACCCCCTCCCCCCGGGCGACTTCGTGGTGGTGGCCGAGCGCCCCGACCAGCTGGAGGCCTGGCTGCCGCAGCTGCCCGAGGGCGTGCACCTGGACGTGCTCCTCAACCAGGCCGTGGCGCTCTGGCTGGCCGGCCACCGCGATCTGCTCGCCGCGAACCTGGATCGGGTGGTGGTGCACCAGCCCACTCACGAGCACCTGCAGGCCGCCTCGGAGCAGGACGTGCGCAACCCCGCCGGCTTCTTCCGGCACCTGGCGCTGCCCGGCCTTCGCGTCAGCGGCCTGCCCGCCTGCCTGGCGCCGGGAACGCGCCTGCAGCCCGATCGCGCGATCCTCTCGGCCGATCTCTTCGACCCTCAGACCGGCCGCCTGGCCATCCGCCCGCTGGCCCGCCACCACGTCGACACCCACTACCGCAGCAAGTCCCTGCGCTGCCGGGACTGCCGGGTCAACGACCGCTGCGAGGGCATCCACGTCAACATGATCCGGGACCAGGGGCTGAAGCTGGCCCAGCCGCTCGTCGACGGGGACTGGGCCGACGACGCCCAGGCGCAGCTGACCGCCTGCTGGCCCGTGCCGCCTGGGCGGGTGGAGACCGGCGCGCCCCCCCTCGCCCCCGGCGCGTCGCTGCCCGGCTTCGCCGAAGCCGACGGCCCCGTGCTCGACCCCCTGGCGGTCGTGGCCCGGGACAAGCAGCAGAAGCGAGCCGCCCGCCGCGCCGCCCTGCAGGTCCTGCCCCGGGGCGAGGCCTGATGGCGAACCTGGGCTACCTGCAGCTCACGCGCGACTGCTACCAGAACTGCCGCTTCTGCTCGAACCCGCCCACCGGCGTGGCGCTCACCGAAGAGCGCATGAAGGCGGAGATCGACAAGCTGGCGGAGCTCGGATACGACGGCATCATCCTGACCGGCGGGGAGCCGACCCTGTCGCCCTTGCTGTTCCCGGCCCTGAAGCACGCCACGGAGCGCGGGCTCTACAACCGGATGATCACCAACGGCCAGCTGCTGGCGGACCGCGACTTCTTCGCGAAGTGCGTGGACGCGGGCCTGTCGCACGTCCACGTCTCCCTGCACAGCTACCGGCCGGAGGTGCACGACTACATCACCCGCTACGACCGCGCCTGGGAGACGCTGGTGACCGCCCTGGGCCACGTGCCCGACCTGGGCATCACCTGCGACATCAACACGGTCATCTGCGCGTACAACGCCGATCACCTGCATGAGACGGTGATGTGGATCACCGACCGGTTCCCGTTCATCCGCCACTTCGTGTGGAACAACATGGACCCCGACGGGAACCGCGCCGAGGACAATCCGGATTGCATCCCGCGGCACCACGAGTTCCAGGTCAGCCTGGAGCTGGCGATGGAGTACCTGCACTCCACCGGCCGCAGCTTTCGGGCCGAGCGGGTGCCGCTGTGCTTCATGCCCCGCTTCCCCTGGGCCAGCACCGAGGCGCGCAAGATCATCAAGGAAGAGGAGCGCTGCATCCTGTTCCTGGACGGCAAGGACTTCGTGCGGCAGCTTCAGTTCCTGCACGGCAAGGGCGACCCCTGCTCAGCCTGTCGGTGGGATCCGATCTGCGCGGGCATGTTCTCCATGGCGAAGACCTTCGACGAGCGGGAGCTCTCCCCCGTGTTCGAGGATCCGGCCCCGGTGATCCGGGCCGTGTTGGGCAGGGAACCAGAGCCGGAGCTTCGGCAGCGGATCCTCGCGCGGGCCGGCCAGCGGTCGACCACGGAGCAGCCCAGCGAAGAGCAGCGGGGTCAAGCTCGGCTGCGGGTCCTGGCCTGAACTGGAAAAGGGGCGCAGAATGGCTCGCCTTTCCGCGGCGGCGCCCGCTATATTGACCGCGGCTTGAAGGCCACGTTGGAGGGTTTCATGGAGAGCAGACGCGACGCTCTGAAGATCATGCTGGTCACCGCTGCGGCCGCCGCTGGCGGTGCTACCGCCACTGCGGTGGACGCGTCGATCGCTGAGAAGGACGCGGTGGCCCGGTTCGCCGGACGCCCCACGGAGCAAGGCCCCGTCCCCTGGACCCTCCTTCGCCCCCTCAAGGTCGGCGACCTCCTCGGTGGAACCTGGCGCCTCGCGGCGGTCGGGAGCATCGTCAAGGGAGCCGTGGTCGTGGAGCTGCACGATCTGGAGGGTCAGCAGGCCCGCATCCACGTCTGCGCCCGCGAGGGTGAGGCCCTGGGCCTGGCGTCCACGCCGCGCCTGGACCTGATGCTGATGAACGGCGGCGACGGCAGCACCACCAGCGCCGAGCACCTGGGCCGCGTGGTCCTCGGTCTGGCCGCCCTCATCGAGCAGAACGAGGAGGACGCGTTCAAGGCGCACCCGGCCCTCGGCAGCCTGATGACCCACCAGGAGCGCCTGTCGGCGTACAAGGGCAGCCCTGCCCTCTCCTGAGCGTGACCCGGCCGCCCCCGTCGGCGACTCACCCCTCGATCCCCAGGAGGTCGCCATTCGGCGTCTTCTGGACCTCCCGCCCCTGCTCGGCTTTCGCTGGGCGCTGGGCGAAGATCCGTCCGGCCGCAGCGCGCTGGAGCTGATGATCCCCCTGGCGGGGCACCGCAGCCTGCTCCTCTACGTCTTCCGACCGCACCCGCTGCGCCCCCACTGGCTGCGTGGCGGACCCGTCGCCCTGCACTACGGGCTGGACGGCGCGGGCCATGACCCCTTCGCGGACCCGGACCTGCGCCGCTTTCTGCTCGCCATCGGGGCCCGATTTCGCGCTCTCAGCCGGCGGCGAGCGGACGCGGCGGCCGAGCTTCTGCTCCGGGAGTGTGGGTTCGAGCCCGAGGGCTGACCGCCCGACCCGCCGGGTTCGCCGCAGCGACCGCGGTGCGTCCGCGCCCCCCCCCAAAGGCACCGGGGCCGCCACCCCGAAGGACGACGGCCCCGATGGACGCGGTCGAACCGCCCCGGCCTCAGAGCCGGGAGACGGTCAGCTGGTAGGCGTAGGTGGCGGTGCAGTCGGGCGCGGGGTTGCCGTCGTTCCGGGTCACCTTGACGTAGAGCGTGGTGGGCCAGTCCGTGCCGTTCAGGCTGTACTCGCCGGGCCCCGACGCCGCCGACGCGTCGTCCACGAAGTCGAACTCGGTCAGCGGGCCCGAGCAGGCGCCGTAGGGGGTGCCGGCGGTGTCCGTGAACAGCTCGAACTGGTAGGCGTCGTCGGGGTTGTTGCTCAGCACGATGCTCGGCGTGGAGATGCCGGGGCGCGTGCCGTCGGGGAAGGAGACGATGGCCCAGTCCTCGCCGCCCACCGGCAGCTTGCCGGTGAGGATGACCGAGTCGCCGTCGTTCATCACGCCCACGGAGATGGCGTTGCCGGCGGAGTCGCCGAACTGCTGGTCGTCGGCGCACTCGCAGCCGTCGCCGTAGTCGCCGTTGATGTCGTGGAAGAAGGTGTTGCAGGTCTCTACGGCGCATTCGGGGGTCGCCAGGCAGTCCGTGGCCGCCACCTCGGCTGTCACCGGGCACATGTCCTCGTCCACGTCGTCGTCGGCCGTGCTGGAGCAGCTCTGGTCGATGTTGTCGCAGACCTCCGGAGCGCCCGGGTAGATGGTGTCGACGGTGTTGTTGCAGTCGCCGCCGCCCAGCAGGCCGATGCCCGCGTCCACGAAGCTGTTGCAGACGATGAAGTTGTCCAGGTCTCCGTCCTGCTCGTTGGCCGGGACGACGCCGTCGCAGTTGTTGTCCAGCCCGTCGCAGATCTCGGGGGCGCCGGTGTAGGACGAGGGGTTGGTGTCGTCGCAGTCGCCCTCGCACTCGGTCTCACCGTCGGCGTCGTCGTCGATCTCGTCGACCGGGATGTCCCCGTCGCAGTCGTTGTCGTTGCTGTCGCAGATCTCGACGTTCAGCGGGGCGGTGAAGCCGTTGTTGTCGTCGCAGTCGAAGCAGTTGGTGACGCCGTCGAAGTCGTTGTCCTGGCCGCCGTCGAAGGTCACGTCGACGCTCCAGCTGTTGAGCGTCCCGGTGTCGCCGCCGTCCTGGTCGTTGATGTCCAGGGTCCAGAAGCCCACCGCGGTGGTTCCGTCCAGGTCGGACAGCGCGCCCTC
>CALCXL010000940.1 GCA_937907595.1 uncultured Pseudomonadota bacterium | reverse complement strand
TGATCAAGGGGATGGGCTACGACCGCATCGGCACGCCGGGCGGCTACATCACGTCCACGGTGTACGGCCTGATCGGTCCGGCGCTGCTGATGGTCTACGTGATCACGAAGGGCGCGCGGCTGATCTCCGGCGAGGAGGAGGACGGCACGCTGGAGCTGGAGCTGACCTCTCCGGTGGATCGCGGCCGGGTCTACGGCGAGCGGCTGGCGGCGCTGTGGATCCTGTGCAGCGGGCTGGTGTGCGTCGTCGGCTCGACGACCTTCCTGCTGGTGCTGATCCTCGACATGGCCGTGCCGGCCACCAACATCGCCGCCGGCAGCCTGGGCCTGCTCCTCTTCCTGCTGGGCATGGGCACCCTCGCGTTCGCGGTGGGGGCGGCGACCGGGCGGCACGGCCTGGCCCTGGGGGTGGCGTCGGCGGTGGCGGTGGGCTCCTTCATGTTCAACGCGATCGGGCCCGTGGTGGGCGCCGACTGGATGGCCGCGGTGTCGCCCTTCTCCTGGTACCTGGCGGAGAACCCGCTGGACACGGGGTTCGACTGGTTCGGGCTGGCGCGGCTGTCGGTGCTGCCGCCGCTGTTCGCGGTGGTCGGCTGGATGCGCTTCGGAGAGCGGGATCTGGGGGTCTGAACGGGTCGGACGGCCCCGTGCTCCGCAGCCCGGGGACCCCCTACTCCACCTTCGACTCCCAGCCCTCCGCGTCCCCGTCCACGAACGCGCTCAGCCAGTCGGCCACGGTGACGCCGTCCAGGGACACCTCCTCCATGTGCCCCAGCGTCACGAAGTTCTCGATGGAGTCGTTGGCCCCCTCCAGGTCGCCGACCACGCCCGCGACGTTGCCGATGAGCACGGTGTGCAGGTCGCCTTCGACCAGGAAGCGGCGGTAGCGATCGGGGTGGTGGGCCTGGAGGAGGTTGGTCTGGCCCATCAGGGACGCGCGGAACTCGCCGTCGGGCAGCTGCAGGAAGAGCTCACTGATGATGTAGTCCTCGTAGGACGAGAAGGCGGCCACGCGCAGCTTGGGGTCCTGCTCCAGCTCCCAGTCGATCACCGGGGTCAGGTGCCCGTCGTCCAGGCAGTCGGTGCAGGAGTCGGGCACCAGGGAGCCGGCGTTGAACTCGTCGAAGAGCTGGTTCAGGAACCAGGGCTGGCCCTGCTTCGCCACGCCGACGCCGCTGTCGTTCATGACCAGGATCTCGTGATCGGGCCACAGCTCCCGCACCAGGACCACCCCGGGGATCGTCCCGAAGCCGCCGCCGCTGCTGCCGGCCAGCACGATCCGCCGGGGATCGGGCCACTGCGCCTTCGCGACGTCCAACGCCGCCGACAGGTTCTGCAGGCCCGCGTGGATGCGATCGACCTGGCCGTCGCCGTCCTCGTCCACCTGCGCGTCGCCGGCGAAGAGGGAGCCATCGCAGTAGGGCAGGTAGGTGACGTTCCAGCCGTCGACGGGGTTGAAGGGGAGGTCGGTGCGGATGAGGTCGAGGGGCGGCATGCCCGGCGGCGCGGTCTCGATGGAGAAGCAGAAGTCGGACCAGCAGGCGCCGCCGCCCTGCAGGAAGATCACCAGGTCCTCGCTGCCCGTGTCCCGCGTTGTCGTGCGGTAGGGGGTGCCGCGCAGGCACTGGGGGCCTTCGCTCTGGGCGAAGGTCCAGGTGGTCTCGTCGCCGTCGACGGACTCTTCGATGGCGGTCGTCGTGCCCAGGAAGCGGGTCGCGCCCTGGTCGACCAGCTCCTGGAAGGGACCGGCTGCGGGCGGAGCCTCCTCGACGGCGCAGGCGGACAGGAGGAGGGCGACGGGGAGGAAGGCGCGCATTCGGGTCTCCGTGGGCCGAAACGGTAGCAGGGGGGCGCCGCGTCGATGGGGGAGGCGTGGGCGGACGGACCTTCCCCCCGCGCCCGGGGTTCGTAGGATGACCGCGCACCCCGATCCGGATCGCCCATGCTCGTCGCCCTGCTGCTCGCCCTGCTCGCTGCGCCCGCCTCGGCCGCGCCGCCCTCGTCGGCCGCGCAGTGGGAGGCCACCCTGGAGCGGGTGGTCGACGCGGTGGTGGCCATCCGCACGACCACGCCCCGGTCCTTTGACACCGACGGCGCCTCCAACGGCGTGGCGACGGGCTTCGTGGTCGACGCCGAGCGCGGGATCCTGCTGACCAACCGCCACGTCGTGCACCCCGGGCCCGTCGTCGCCGAGGCCGTCTTCCAGGACCACGAGGAGGTCCCCCTGACGGCGCTGTACCGCGATCCCGTGCACGACTTCGGCTTCTTCCGCTTCGATCCCGCCGCCGTGGAGTTCCAGGACGTGGGGCAGCTCGAGCTGGCCCCCGAGGCCGCCCGGGTGGGCGCGGAGATCCGGGTCGTGGGCAACGACGCCGGGGAGAAGCTGTCCATCCTGGAGGGGATCCTGGCCCGGGTGGACCGCGCGGCGCCCACCTACGGTCGGGGGCGCTTCAACGACTTCAACACCTTCTACTACCAGGCGGCGTCGGGCACGTCGGGGGGCTCATCGGGGTCGCCAGTCATCGACATGCAGGGCCGCGTCATCGCCCTGAACGCCGGCAGCAAGAGCAGCGCCGCGAGCTCGTTCTACCTGCCCCTGGACCGGGTCGTGCGCGCCCTCGCGCTGGTGCAGGAGGGCCAGCCGGTGCCCCGGGGCACAGTGCAGACGACGTTCCTGCACCGCCCCTTCGACGAGCTCGCCCGGCTGGGGCTGCGCGACGCCTCCCAGGCCGAGGCGCGCGCGGCGTTCCCCGACGGCACGGGGCTGCTGACGGTGGACGAGGTGATGGAGGGGGGGCCGGCGTGGCGGGCGCTGGAGCCCGGGGACGTGGTCCTGCGCATCGACGGTGAGCTCATCAACGCCTTCCTGCCCCTGGACGCGGCCCTGGACGACGCGGTGGGCGGGACGGTGACCCTGGGCATCGAGCGGCGCGGGGAGCCCCTGGACCTCCCCCTGCAGGTGCGCGACCTGCACGCGATCACGCCCGCGGCCTACCTGGAGGTCTCCGGCGCCGTCCTGCACGACCTGAGCTACCAGAAGGCCCGGAGCTACAGCGCGCCCCTGGGGGGCGTGTACGTCGCCGGCCAGGGCTACATGCTCGAGGTGGCGGGGGTGCCCCACGGCGCGGTGATCGAGGCCGTGGGCGAGCACGCCACCCCGGACCTGGCCGCCTTCGCGGCCGTGCTGGCGCTCGTGCCCGACGGCGCCCGCGTGCCCTTCGTCTTCCGCACGCTGCACGAGCGCCGGCAGCGGCGGGTGGCGGTGGTGGAGATCGACCGACGCTGGCACGTCAGCCAACGCTGCGAGCGGGAGGACGTGGCCGGGTGGTGGGCCTGCGAGCCCTCGGCGCCTCCCCCGCCCCCCGCGGTCCCCGTCGGCGGCAGCGCCACCCTGCCCCCCGCCAGCGGGAAGGTGGCGTCGCGGTTGGCGCCCTCGCTGGTCTGGGTGGACTACCGCGTGCCCTTCCGGGTGGACGGCACCCCCGGCGAGCGCTTCACGGGCACGGGCATCGTCGTGGACGCCGAGCGCGGCCTGGTGCTGGTGGATCGGGACACCGTGCCGTCGCCCCTGGGTGAGGCGCGGGTGACCCTGGGCGGCTCGTTGGAGCTGCCCGCGCAGGTGGTGTGGATGCACCCGGTGCACGACTACGCCTTGATCCGCTTCGACCCCGCCCTGGCCGGGACCACGCCCGTCGTCGCCGCGACCCTGCTGGACCAGGCGGTGAAGCCCGGCCAGGAGCTCTTCGCCGTCGGCCTGACCCGCAGCCTGGAGGTGTCGGAGACGGCGGTCACCGTCAGCCGCATCGACTCCTTCGTCGCCCCGTCGGCCAGCCCGCCGCGCTACCGGCAGTACAACGTCGACGTCGTCGCCCTCGGCGCCGCGCCCCCCATCGTGGGCGGGGTCCTGGCCGACAAGCGGGGCCGGGTGCTGGCGCACTGGGTGTCCCAGTCCATCGACCGCGGAAAGAAGGACGACGCCCTGTTCGTGGGGCTGCCCTCGGAGCTGCTGCTCGACGCGATCGAGCCCCTGCGCCGGGGCGAGCTCCCCCGCCTGCGCGCCCTGGGCGTGGAGCTGGTGCGCACCTCCCTGGTCGACGCCCGCAACCGCGGCCTCCCCGAAGCCGACGTCGTGCAGCTGGCGAAAGCCGGGGGCAGTCGGCCCGGCGCGCTCATGGTCTACCGGCGCGAGGCGGGCACGCCGGCCGCGGAGCTGCTGCTGGAGGGCGACCTGATCGCGGCCATCGACGGCCAGCCGGTGGCGTTCGTGCGGCAGGTGGAGGAGGCGGCCTTCGCGGACTCGGTGCGGCTGACGGTGGTGCGGCAGGGCCAGACGATGGACATCGACGTGCCGACCCACCCCCTGGACGGCCGGGGCACCGACCGCGCGCTGCTCTGGGCCGGCCTGCTCCTGCAGCGCCCCCACCAGCCCATCGCCGCGCAGGAGGGCATCGAGCGGGACGGCGTCTACGTGTCCCTGTGGTGGAACGGCTCGCCGGCGCACCGCTACGGGCTGCGGGCCACGCGGCGGATCGTGGCCGTCGACGGCGTGGACGTGCCCGACCTCGACGCCTTCCTGGCCGCCGTGCAGGGCCTGGAGCATCGCGACACCGTGCAGATCCGCACGATCACCCTGGACGGCAAGGAGGGGGTCGACACCCTCAAGCTGGACTTGCACTACTGGCCCACGGCCGAGCTGATCTGGGGCGAGCAGGGCTGGGAGCGGCGCGCGGTGCCGTAGGGGGCCCCCCCGTCCCCCGCCGATCACCCCACCTGCCGCCGCGCCACAACCAGCTCGAAGGCGTTGATCGTCCCGCTGCGGCCCCGCACCTCCACGGCGCCCAGGGCCCGTCGTGGCTGCCGCATGGGCTCGGAGCAGGCCGCGAAGACGGCTTCGCTCACCACGATGCCCACGCCCAGCACCTTGCACTGACCCTCCAGGCGCGACGCCACGTTCACCGCGTCGGAGATGACGGTGCCCTCCATGCGCTCGGCCTCCCCCACGGTGCCCAGCACCACCTGGCCGACGTGCACGCCCACGCCGATGCGGACAGGGCTGTGCCCCTCGGCCACCCACTCGTCGTTGAAGCGATCGACCGCCATCTGCAGGCCTCGTGCGGCGTCCAGGGCGTCGTCCGCGGCCCGGGGGAAGACGGCCATGATCGCGTCGCCGATGTACTTGTCGATGAACCCTCCGCAGGCGCGCACCACCGGCCCCGCCACCGCCAGGTAGCGGTTGAGGAAGGCGAAGGTCTCCTGGGGGCCCAACCGCTCGGACAGCGCCGTGAAGCCCCGGATGTCCGCGAACAGCACCGTCATCTGGCCCGACGTGCTCTCCCCCAGGCCCACCGTCAGCACCGACGGCTTGCCCAGGGCCGCCAGCAGCTCGCGCGGGACGAAGCGGCGGTGGGCGTCGTTGAGGCGCTGCACGTGCTCCAGGGCGGCGCGGGTCTCCTCGTAGAGTCGGGCGTTCTCCAGGGCGATCGCCACCTGCGAGCTCAGCAGGGACAGCAGCTCCGTGCGCGCCGGCGTGAAGGCCCCCGTCGTGCGATCGCTCTCCAGGTACAGCACGCCGCCCAGCCGCCCGCCGTGCAGCAGGGGCAGGGCCAGGGCCGATCGGCAGGGGTTCACCAGGAAGTAGGGGTCCCGGGCGAAGCGCAGGTCCTCCGCGGTGTCCTGCACCACCGTCGGCTCCTTCAGGCGCGCCGCCCCCAGGACCATGCTCCGGGGCACGCAGGACGTGCGCTCCAGGGCCTCGTCCACCGTGGTGATCACCAGCTCCGCCCCCGCCACCGCCCGGCCTCGGAGCCGCGGCCCCCCCTCCTCCCAGGTCACCAGGGCGCCGGCGGTGGCCCCCGCGTTCGCCACCGCCAACCGCAGCAGGGCGCGCAGCAGCCCAGGCCGCTCCACCTCCGAGGCGATGGCCCGGGCCGCCTGCGCGAAGGTCTCCAGCTCCAGCTGCGCCCCGCCGAAGGCCGGCAGGGTGTGCACCGTCGCCGTCATCGCCTCGTCCGGGCGGACCGCGCGCAGGGCCGTCGACGTCAGGCCCGTCGCCCTCCGATCCGGGAACTCGTCGGCGAGCGCCGCCGCTTTGCAGGTGGCGCCCCACAGCTCGTAGGCGTTGCAGGCCTCGCTCAGGTAGACCCGGGCGAAGCGCTCGCGCGGACCATCCAACAGGAGGCGCCCGGCCCGCTCCTGGGCCAGGGCCCGGATCAGCGGCTGGTCCTGCGCCGCGTCGATGGCCCGGTCGAAGGCCGTGATGGCGGCGTCCAGGCCCCCCTCCATGGCCGTCAGCTCCGCCTCCAGCAGCCGGGCCCGCGGCCCCCAGTTGTCCTCCTGGGCCTGCGATCGGGGCTCCAGCGTCGCCATCGCCGCCCGCAGCCCGTCCCGGTCCCCGCGCCCGGCCGCGCACAGCCCGTGCAGGAAGGCCAGCTCCCCGCCCTCGTCGAGCTCGGCCAGGGTGGCGAGCACGCCCTGGGCCCTCGCCAGCCGCTCCTCCGCCGCATGCCACTCGCCGTACAGGAGGTGCAGCCAGCCCTGCTCCATGTTGGCGATGAGGATCTCCACTTCGATCTGGCGCAGCTCGATGCCCGACCAGAAGGCCGGCTCGTCGAAGTCCGGTCCGGCGAAGGACGTGGGCCCGTCCGTCTGCCCCATCAGGGCCAGGTGGCGACGAGCGATCGACTGGCAGGTGCTCACCAGCTCGGGCGCGTGGGGCCGCAGGAAGACCACGAAGGCGTCGGCCTCCACCACCGCCTCGGCCGGCGGTCGGGTGGAGAGGGTCGTCGCCCGCAGGACGTTGCGCGCCGCCCAAGCCGCGTGGAAGTAGTCCCCGGCCTCCAGCCCGCGCTCCCAGCCCAGCCGAGCCGTGGCCAGCGCCGTGTCGACGGGCTTGGACCACGACTCGTAGAAGCCCAGGCAGGTCGTCGTCTTCGCCCGCTGCAGCAGGTCGCCGTCGCGCTCGGCCAGGCGCAGGCCCGTCTCCAGGAAGCCGTGGCCCAGTCCGCGCTCCCCGATCGCGTAGAGCACCATCCCCACCAGGCTGCAGCCGTGCGGGGTGTCCACCGCCGCCCCCGCCTCCTGCGCCAGGGCCAGGCAGGAGGCCGCCACCCACAGGAACTGGCCGTCCTCGGGGTCCAGGATGTACGCGCTGGGGCTGAACATCCCCAGGATCCGCGCAAGCGCGCGGCTGCGCCGATCCGTCATGGGGGGCAGGTCCAACACGCTGGCCGCGCCCTTCGGCCCCAGCGCGGCCAGCACCTCCTGCAGCATCGCCCCGCCCGCCTCCACCGCCGCGTCCCGGCCCCGGGGCATGGGCCGCCCCAGATCGGCCAGGCAGGCGGCGCCCAGGTCCACCGCGCCCCGGTGATCGCCCTCGTTGAGCAGGCTCTGCAGCCACTCGGCGCGGATGTCGGCGCGGTCCAGCGGATCCGGCGACGCCGACAGCGCCTGCTCGAACCAGCCCGCCGCCTCCGCCCGGTCCCCCAGCAGGCAGGCGCAGACCCCCCGCTCGGTCTGCAGATCCCGCCGGAGCTCCGGCCGCTCCGCGAGGGCCAGCCCCCGGTCCAGCATGCCGCGGGCCACCCCGTAGGCGTTGCTGCGCCGGGCCTGTCGTGCCGCCGCCAGCTGCAGGGCGGCCACCCGGTCCCGCTCCTGGGGATCGGTCAACAGCGCCTCCGCCGCGCCGTAGTGCCGCGCGGCTGCGAACAGGGCTGCCCCCCGCAGCTCCCCGACGTCGATCCGTCGGCCGATCGCCAGGTGGATCGGCCGGCGCGCCGCCTCGTCCAGCAGGTGGTAGGCGGCCTGCTGGACGCGGTCGTGCAGGAAGCGCAGGCGCAGCCCCGCCAGGTCCTGGTGCGGCGCGTCCGCGTCCTGCAGCCAGCGATGCGCCCGGCCCAGGGGCAGCAGGTGCCCGCCTTCCAGGGCCGGCCAGATCGCCCTCCCCGCGTCCTCCACGGGGCGACCGCTGGCCTCCGCCAGCTCCCCCAGGCTCAGCGTGTTGCCCAGGCAGGCCGCGAGTTGCAGCAGCGCGGCCGTCTCCTCGGGGAGCTGCCGGATGCGCTGGCTGAGCAGGTCGGCGACGTTGTCGGTGATGTCGCGCCGCTCGATGGCCGCCAGGTCCCAGGTCCAGCCGCCCCCGTCCGGCGCGCAGACCAGGGCTCCGTCGGCGTGCAGGGACCGGAGGAACTGACTCAGGAAGAAGGGGTTGCCCGCGGTCTTGCGCAGCAGCAGCCGGGCCAGGGGCTCGGCGTCGGCCGGGGCGCAGCGCAGCGTGTCCCGCACCAGCTCGCTGGCGTCGCGCAGGGCGAGCGGGCCCAACTCCACGGTGTCCGTGGCCACCCCTGCGGCCAGCATCTCCTCCAGGGCGCGCTGCAGGGGGTGGTGGGGCCCGACCTCGTTGTCGCGGTAGGTGCCGACGATCAGCAGACCGGCCACCTGGGGATCCGTGGCCAGGGTGCGCACCAGGCGCAGCGACGCCGAGTCGACCCACTGCAGGTCGTCCAGGAAGAGCGCCAGGGGCGCGTCCGGCCGGGCGAAGACGCGCACGAAGCGCTGGAAGCTGTCGTCGAAGCGGTGCCGCGCTTCCAGCGGGGGAAGCGGCGCGGGCGCGGGCTGCGGGCCCACCAGCAGCGCCAGCTCGGTCAGGACGTCCGTGATCACGGCCAGGTTGGCGCCCAGGGCGTCGGACAGCGCGTGCGACCAGGCCTGCACCCGGCCCGCCGACTCGGTCAGCAGTTGGCGCGTCAGCTGCTGGAAGGCCTGCACCAGGGAGGCGTAGGGCCGGTCCCGCTCGAACTGGTCGAACTTGCCCTCCACGAAGTAGCCCCGGGAGCGGGCGATCGGCCGCGACACCTCCCGGATGAGGGCCGACTTGCCGATGCCCGGGGCCCCGGAGACCAGCACCACCTGCACGCCCTGGCGCGCCGATCGGAAGGCCCGCTGCAGGCGATCCAGGGGCTCGGCCCGCCCCACCAGCCGCCGCGAGAGCTGGAACTGCTCCGACGTGTCCATCCCGCCGGGCTCGAAGTAGGGGACCCCGTCGACGTCCATCGAATCCAGACAGCGCTGCAGGTCCAGCCGCAGGCCGCGCGCGCTCTGGTAGCGGTCCTCGGCGTCCTTCATGAGCAGGCGCGCGGTGATCGCCTCCAGCACCGGCGGGGCCCCTGGGGCGTGCTCGCGCAGGGGGGGCGGGGTCCGGGCGCAGTGCGCGTGCATCAGCTCCAGGGGGTCGTCCATGGCGAAGGGCAGCCGCCCGCTCAGCAGCTCGAACAGCAGGACGCCGAAGCTGTAGAGGTCCGCCCGGCGGTCCACGGGGCGGTTCATGCGGCCGGTCTGCTCCGGCGACAGGTAGGCCAGGGTGCCCTCCAGCTCCGCGTTGGTCGGCTCGGCCGCGTCCAGTCGGGCGCTGGTGTTGAAGTCGATGAGCCGCAGCTCCAGCGTCTGCGGGTGCACCACGACGTTGGCGGGCTTGATGTCGCGGTGGACGATGCCCTGCGCGTGCACGGCCTCCAGGGCGGCGGCCAGGTCCCGGGCCACGGTCAGGCCCTCGGTGAGCGACAGCGGGGCGCCGGTCCGCAGCCGCTCCACCAGCGAGCAGGCGCCGATGTCCTCCAGGACCAGGGCGACGCCGTTGCCGTGGGGGACCAGATCCAGAGCCGACACCACGCGGGGGCTGGAGATGCAGCCCAGCAGCCGGTGCTCGCGCCGAAGCTCCGCGACCTCGCCCGGGGTGGGCAGGTCGGAGCGGTGGGTCTTGACCACCACCAGCGTGCCGTCGGGCCGCTGCGCCCGGTGGACGATGGATCGCGGGCCCTCGTGCAGGCGTTCGAGCAGTTCCAGTCCAGCGATCGTCGTCATGTCGTCTCCCGTCCCGTCGCCCGCCCCCCGGCACAACAGGAAACGGCGACGACCCCGCCGATTACAAATTCCGCCCTGAAGATCGACCCTTTCACCGCGCCCAGGGGTCGCCTGCACCGGTTCCCCCCACCCCATTTCCCGCTCCAGAAGTTCGGGGCGGGGACGATGAAGAAGGTGCGAAACGAAAACGGTCGTTCCCACGACAAGGCACCCCCGAGCGAAAGCCGGGTCCGCAAAGCCCCTGACCTGAAGCGCCCCGGCGCCCCGGTTTGAAGGGCCATCGAATGGGAACGGAGGTACTGCCTCCACGGGAGCGACCCCGAAGTTCATCACGGACTTCGAACGCCCTGTGGAGAGACCGATGGCCGCCCGCTTCCTCGTCCCCAGCCTCCTCGCCGCCACCGCGCTGCTGACCGGCTGCGCTGACCTGGACGCGACCTTCGAGCTGGAGATGGCCCGCAGCGAGGCCCAGTACCTGCCCCTGGAGGTCGGCGCGACGATGGCCCTGGGCGTGCTCCGCGGCGCCGGCTACGCCGAGCTGAGCGCCCGCATCCAGGCCGACGGACACACCGTGGGCATCGAGCCCGACCCCGCCTGTGTGGGCATCGAGCTGGTCGACGCCATGGGCGGCGAGGACCTGCAGGGCACCGTGCGCTACGACTTCGCCCGCTGCGGCGCTTCCCGCGGATTCCTGGACGTGAAGCAGGCCATCCTCCTGCCCTCCCACTCCGAGATGCAGGGCGAGCGCGACGTGCCCGAGGGCGACCTCCCCGAGGACTGGGACGGCACGCTGCCGAGCGGCGCCGAGCTCGAGGGCCTGCTGCTCCAGGGCGCGGCTGCCTCCACGTCGGTCACCTTCGTGGGCTTCGAAGAGGGCCTGCTGGGCATGCGCGGCTCGGTCGCCCTGGACGGCGGGCTCGACGGCGGGGCGCTGGAGGCGGACCTGGCGGTGAGCGCGCTGGACTACGGCGGCGACCTGGACGTCAGCGGCGCCTGGGCCCCCGGCATCGACCTGGACGAGCAGGTGCTCGGCTTCGTCGGCGACTTCATCAGCACCACCGAGCTGGCCTGGACCGTCGACGCCGACAACATCGTGCTCGACGCCACCTGCGGCGACGCCCGCGGCGGGGAACTCCGCGCCACCTTCACCAACGACGCAGGGCGCGTCGAGCTCCGGGCGGTCTTCAGCCCCGAGTGCGACGGCTGCGCCTCGGTCTTCATCAACGACGTCGCGCAGGGCGAGACCTGCTTCGACTCCACCACCCTGTTCGGAGGCTGATCGGCACCCATCTTCATCGCCACCGGCGGGTCCTGCCCCCGCCGTCACCGGAGCCCCGGCGGGTCCTGCCCCCGCCGACTCCCCCCACGCCGACCCCCATCGGCACCGCACGGAGCCAGCTGGCTGTCACCCCCGCGGGGTTCGCCTCCCGCAGCCTGCCAAACCGGACCCCGTCCCCACCTGCCTGGGGGCGGGGTTCGGCCGTTGGGAGCGGTCGGACTCCCCGGCTCCGCAGGCTCTATGCTGCAGCATGCGCTTCCTCCTGATCGGCTCCCTCCTGCTCGCCGGCTGCATCGACAGCGAGGTCGGGTACTACGACTTCGACTCGGTGACGCCCCTGGTCGCCACCTGCGGGGCCGGGGTGGACGCCGGTCGCGCCGCCGTCTGGATCGACGTGGTGCAGGACGCGCCCATCGACGACCTGCGCGTGGGGAGCGCCGACGCCGTCACCCAGGCCCAATTCTTCCGGCCCGACGCCTCGGTATTCGTCACCGCCATCACCAACCAGGGCGACCGCGTGTTCGTGGGGGAGACGACCACGGAGAACGCGACGGTGGACGGGCTGGACCTGGGCTCGGACTTCTCGTCGCTGCTGGAGGCGGACTCCGTGGGCTGCGAGTTCGACTTCCGGGTCGGGGCCGAGCTGACCTTCGGCGACGAGGACTTCGCCCAGGCCGATGGCCGGCTGTCGGTGGAGATCAGCGAGACCCAGCTGAGCGACAACCGCTGCCCCGTGGTGTCCTGTTTGGTCGAATACGGCTTCATCGTCACGCGCACCGCCGGAGGCAACCCGGGCCTGTGGGGCGCGAGCGAATGACGCGGGGCCTCTGGCTCACGCTGCTGCTGGCCGCCTGCGCGCTGCGCGGGTCCGGGCGCGCCCTATTTCCCTAGTGCGATGGCGGAGGGGCTCAGTACGATAGCCTCGCCTGGCGAGCAGGGAACGGCACTGGAGCGATCCTGGGAGGGACGATGAGGGGATGGATCGCGGCGCTGTCGGTATTGCTCACCGGCTGCGTCAATGGGGCGAAGGAGCCGGAGGACAGCGGAGCCCACGCGCTCCTGCAGTCGTCGGCGGTCTGGGCGAGGTACGGCCTGCAGGACGGCGCGGAGCTGCACGCGCGAACCGGGCCGCACACGGACGTGGATGGCGACGGCCTGCCCGACCTCATCGCCGACAGCCCGCGCTGGGACGGGGCCTTCGCCGACGAGGGGCGCTGCGCGATCTTCGTGGGCGGGGTCAGCGAGCCGGCGCCCCTGGTCACCTGGTCGGTCTTCGGGGGGCAGGCCGACGCGATGCTGCGCTGCTGGCCGGCGGGGGACGTGGACGGGGACGGCTTTGGGGATGTGCTGGCCGTGTCCCCGGGCTGGTCGGGGGCGGAGGTCGGCTCCGGCCGGATCGAGCTCTTTTGCGGCGCGGCCTCGTTGCCGTCGACGACGCCGTGCTGGACCTGGGAGCCGCCCCAGGCGGACGCCGGGCTCGACGCGGCGGTCTCGGTGGGCGATCTCAACGGGGACGGCTCGCTCGACGTGGCCGCGGTCGCGGCGGGCTGGGACGCGGCCTTCGTCGACGAGGGCGGCGTCTTCGTGTTCCTGGGCACCGGCACGGGCCTGCCGGACGAGCCCGACTGGACCTGGACCTGCGGATCGGCCGACTGCGGCACGAGCGGGGTCTGGCCGGCGGGGGACGTCGATGGCGACGGCTTCCACGACCTGCTCGTGGGCTCGCCGGGGTATTCGGGCGCGTTTGCCGGGGAGGGGCGCGTCGATCTGTTCGCCGGAGGGGCCGCGGGTTTGGGGGGATCCCGGGGTGGACCGCCATCGGCGGCAGCGCCGCCCTGAATCTGGGCAGCAGCGGGCGCGGGGTCGGTGACGTGAACGGCGACGGCGTCGCGGACTTCGCGGTGGGCTCCGGGGGCTACGGCGCCGGAGCTGGCCGGATCCAGGTCCATGGGGGAGGCCCCCTCAACGCCCTGGGCGCCGTCCTCTGGTCGACCACCGGCACCAGCGCGGACAGCGGCCGGGACGTCCTGGGCCCGGCGCTGGACCTGGACCAGGACGGCTACTCCGACGTGATCGTGGGCGAGCCCGGCGGGGGTGCGGCGGACGCCCACGCGCTGGCCTTCCCCGGCGGCCCGGCGGGGCCCGAGGCCGCCAACTGGGACGTGACGGCGGCGGGCGGCGACCCGGACCTGGGGCTCGGATCGGCGTTCCAGGCCCTGGCCCCCGGGGACGATGGGCGCTTCACCGTGGCGCTGTCGGAGCCGGGGAACGACGACGGGTTCGCCGACGGGGGGGAGGTAGCCGGGCATCGGGCGTGGCAGGCGGTGATGTCGACGACGTTGGACAGCGTGCTGTACTCATCCACCGTGTCCAAAGTCGGCCGCTTCAACGACGCCGCGCCGCCGGCGGACTTCGATGGGGACGGCTTCGACGACCTCGTGATCGCGACGCCAAACTGGCCCGATACGACGGCGCAGCGCGGCTCCGTGGAGGTGCGGCCCGGCTCCGACGCTGGACCGGGCGCAGCCACCTGGTTCGTGGCGGGCGCCAGCGACGGGGACCAGCTCGGCTTCGAGACGGGCGTGGGCGACCTCAATGGGGACGGCTACGACGATCTGGTGATCAACTCGCGCATGCTCGACGGACCGGCCGGGACCGACCAGGGCCAGCTGCAGGCGTTCTTCGGCAGCGCGACGGGGCTCGAGGCCGCTGCCGCTTGGACCCAACTCGGCGAGGACGCGAACTCGCAGACCGGCTACGGGCTGGAGGTCGTCGACATCAACTGCGATGGGTACGCCGACGTCGCCGCGGCCGACAACTTCGGCGGTTGGCACGTCAACCTGTGGGCGGGCGGGCCGGCGGGCCCCTCAGCGACCCCCGACTGGTCCCTGAGCCAGGCGGTGCCAGGGGTCTTCGGCACGGCGATGACGTCCGGCGACTTCGACGGGGACGGCTGCGACGATCTGGCCGTGGGGGACCGCGCGGTCGCGCTGTCCACGGCGGCGGTGGGCCGGGCCTTCGTCTACCTCGGGAGCGCCGCGGGACCCTCCTCGTCGGCCGATCGAACGCTCGATGGGGACGTGCCGGGCGGGTGGTTCGGTTGGTTCCTCACCGCCGGCGACCTCGACGGCGACGGCTTCGACGACCTGGTCAGCTCGTCGTCGTTTCCTGACCCGGAGGTCGAAGGGCGGAGCTGGATCGACTACGGCGGAGCCAACTACTTCACGAGCCGCGACGTGCTCTATTCCGCCGGTCGGTGGTACCTCGCACAGGCGGTGACCGACCTGAACGGCGACGGCTTCGCGGACCTCGCGACGTCAAGCCACAGCAACTGGTGTCGGCAGCACCTGGGCGGGGCCGGCGGCGTGAGCGCGAGCCACGTACAGAGCGTCGGTGGCTGCCTCGTCACCCTCGGCGGCGGCGACTTCAACGGCGACGGCTTCGGCGACCTCACCCAGTGGACCTTCAACAACATCTACAACCAACGCGGCGGCACCTGGGGCGGGCGCGACCCCCTCAGCACCCGCCCCCGCGCCCTCGACCTCGACGGCAGCCCCCTCGCCCGCGGCAACCGCACCGACGGCGCCGCCTTCCAGGTCTTCTGGCCCGCCGTGCAGCTCCCCGAGGGCCCCGCCCGCGCGCGCATCCAGGTAGAGGCGAAGCCCGGCGGCGTCCTCTTCGACGGCGCGGGGCTGAGCGAGTCCGAGTTCGTGCACGTCGCCGGCCCCCATGGACCTGTCCCACGTCGTGGACGGCCTGCTCGGCGACACCGGCTACCACTGGCGCGCACGCCTGCAGCGCGACCCGTCCCAGGCGCCGTCCCTGCCCCACAGCCGCTGGTACTACGGCGACGCCCTCCACCCCCAGCGCACCCACCTCCGCACCGCCCTCGACGGCGACGGCGACGGCTACGTGAGCGACGACTGCGACGACAACGACCCCGACGTCCACCCCGACGCCCCCGAGTCCTGCGACGGCGTGGACGAGGACTGCGACGGCGACATCGACGAGGACTTCGACGCCGACACCGACGGCGCCCTGGACGCCGACGAGCCGGACTGCGTGTCGCTGGTGGGCGCGGGGGCCGTCGACTGCGACGACAACGACAGCAGCGCGTACCCCGGCGCCCCCGAGGCCTGCGACGGCGACCTCGAGGCCTGCGGCGACCCCATCGACTTCGGCTTCGACGCAGACCAGGACGGGGCCTTCGACGGATCCAACGGCGGCTGCGCCACCACCTACACCGACGCCGCCGACTGCGACGACGACGCCCCGCTGGTCCACCCCGGCGCGGCGGAAGGCTGCGACGGCCTGGACACCGACTGCGACGGCGCGCTGGGCCCGAACGAGGTGGACGACGACCTGGACGGCCTCTCCGACTGCGATGGCGACTGCGATGACGACGAGCCCACCA
>CALCXL010000939.1 GCA_937907595.1 uncultured Pseudomonadota bacterium | reverse complement strand
CCCTGGACGCCACCCGGGTGGGGCTGAGGCTGACCGGCCTGGACTTCAGCACCACCGCGGGCTCGGCCGACGTGCTGGACGCGGTGGACGAGGCCATCGACATCATCAACGGCCACCGGGCCCAGATCGGCGCCAACCAGAACCGCCTGACCCACGTCCTGCGCAACCACGAGAACATGCTGGAGAACGAGCTGGAGTCGAAGTCCGTGATGGAGGACTTCGACTACGCAGAAGGCATTGCCGACCTCGCCCGCGCCAACGTGCTGGTGGACGCCGGGCACGCGCTGCTGGCCCGGTCCCTCCGCTTCCAGAAGGAGCTGGCCATGGACATGACCAGCCAGTTGATCGGCAGCGTGGGGTAGCCGCTCCCCCGCCTTCGGATCGCCCCCGGGCGGGTTGGGCTCGACCTGCACCCCCGGAGGAGCCAGACTGAAGGGGCGAGCGGGAACACCCCGGAGGCGGCCGGCGCTCGCAGTGGCCGCCACAGGAGCCGGATCATGGTGTGCAGCCCTTCCCGCGTCGTCGGCGTCCTCTTCCTGGCGGTCGCCAGCCTCCCCCAGAGCGCCTCCGCCCTGGACACCTGGGACCCCTACGGGCCCCTCGGAGCCGGCGCCGACCTCTGGTTTGTGGGCAAGGTGGACCCCACCGGCGGGCCCAAGGGCGAGCCCCGCGGCGAGCTGGGCGGGGTGCTGCGCGGCTACCTGGGATTGGGCCCCTTCAACCTCTACGGCACCTTCGAGCTCGTCGCCGACCCTGCCACGGGCATCGACCTGGTGGGTGGCGGGCCGGGCATCTACGCCGCGCCCATCGACACCGCGGTCTTCGACCTGGACCTGGGCTTCGAGTTCCTGTTCCTGGGCCCCGACGCCGCCGTCCTGGTGCCGACGCCCTGGGTGGAGCTGAACATCGACTTCGGCCCCAAGCAGAGCGTGGCCGGCATCTTCGCCAAGGTGGACCTGCCCATCCGGTTGACGCCGGTGCAGGACGAGGACCCGTCGGTGCGCCTGGACCTGGAGTGGACCATCGGGGCCTACTTCTCCTTCGCCAAGCGCCACCAGCTGCTGCTCGGCTGGCGGGACCTGGCCACGCTGCTGCCCTCGTCCGAGGTGCCGCCGGGAGAGGTCGCCATCGGCTGGAACGCGAAGATCATCCCCGTGCTGGAGCTGATCACGGAGGTCGCCGTCGGCATCCCCCTGGCCGAAGAGTGGCCGACCTTCACCGGCACCATCGGCCTGGAGCTCGCCCTGGGCGGCGGCCCCTGACTTCTGGTCCTCGTCCCACTTCAGCTGGTACGGGGTGTTCGGGCCGCCCGGCTCCCAGGAGGCCCCCGGCGACGACGACGACTCCGTCGCGCAGCTCCTGCCGCTGGAGTCGATCACCGCCCTGGATCTCTCCCAACTGGAGGACATCGGTGGGGACCTGACCCTGCGCGACACCCCCTCCCTGACCGCGCTGGAGCTCCCCGCCCTGGTCACCGTGGGCGGCGCCCTGGACCTGACCGACTGCGGGGACCTGGTCTCCGTCGACGCGCCCCTGCTGGAGACGCTGGGCGTGCTCGACGTCGACGGGGCGGGCTCCCTCACCAGCCTGAGCATGCCCTCGCTGACCGCCACCACCACCGGCCGGCTGGCCATCTCGGGCACGGCCCTGGCGACCCTGGACCTGCCCGTGATCACCTCGGTCGCCAGCACCCTGGCCTTGAGCAGCAACGGCGGGCTCAGCAGCCTGGATCTGCCGCTGCTGACGACCGTGGGGGCCTTCGGCTTCGTGGGGAACCCGGCCACGTCGACGCTGGGGCTGTCGGGACTCACCGCCGTCAACGGGACCCTGCAGATCCAGGACAACGGCGCCGGGCTCTGAGCCCCCGCCGATCGCCCCCGCGCCTACACCGCCAGCTTGCGGATCCGGGCCAGGAAGAAGCCGTCGAGCTCGGGCCCCGGCAGCAGCCGACGCGCCCGTCCGATCTCCTCGGGCCAGTCCTTGCCCCGCCAGGACGTCAACGCCGGCAGCGCGCCGGGCAGATCGATGGGCAGGTCCTCCAGGGCGATCCGGCCCGGGTAGCGCTTGAGGGCGCGGGCCAGCACCCCCTCGTTCTCTGCGGGTGACAGCGTGCAGGTGGAGTAGAGCAGCACGCCGCCGGGGCGCAGGGCGTCGATGGCGGAGTGCAGCAGCGCCTTTTGCAGGCTGGCCAGGCCCTTGACCTTGCGGGGGGTCCACCCCGCGAAGGAGGCCGGGTCGTCGACGTGGAAGCGGCCCTCTCCGCTGCAGGGCACGTCCGCCAGCACGCGGTCGAAGCGCTCGGGGTTGCGGCGCCCCAGGCGCTCGCCCGCGCCGGTCCAGACCTCCGCCTGCACGCCAAGCCGCTCCAGCACCGCGCGCAGCTTGAAGCCCCGGGACCGGCTCAGGTCGTTGGCCACCAGGTGCCCGCCGTCGATGCAGGCCGCGATGTGCGACGCCTTGCTGCCCGGCGCCGCGCAGAGGTCCAGGACGGACTCGCCGGGCCGAGGGTCCAGGGCCAGCGTGGCCGCGGTGCTGCTCAGCGACTGGATGTGCAGGGCGCCGCGCTGCCAGGCGTCGGTCTGCTGCAGGGCGCGGGCGACGCCGGGGGGCAGGGACCAGGCCACGTCGCACCAGGGCACCGGTCGCCCGCCCAGGCCCTCGAGCACCCCGCTCACCTCGTCCACCGTCGCCCGCAGCGTGTTCACGCGCACGCCGGTGGGTCGCGGTTGGCGCAGGGCCTGATCGAAGGCCGCGCGCCGGTCGGCGGGCACCACGGCGTCGACGGTCTCCAACCAGAGCGCGGGAAAGGGCACGGCCGCAGCCTAGCCCCCGATCGATCCACCCTGAAGCGTTCCAAAATGGAACACACGATCCAATACGGATCATCCCGATCAAGAGAACCTCCCCCACGGGCCGCAGGACCACGATCCCACTTCGGCACGCCCCTTGCTCTCTCTCAGGGCGACCGTGCCGGGAGACGACCATGAGCCACTTTGACCACCGACCCCTCGACCCCAGCCACCGCATGGTGTTGGCCATCCAGTACGACGAACGCGGCGGCCTGGCCGACGTGGAGGCGATCGCCGTGCCCACCTGGCGGGACAACGCCGCGGACGCAACGGTGTACGACCCCGCCCTCGCGCCCCTGGCCGATCCCTGGTGGGACGACCTGCCCAGCGTTCGGCCCGGCGTCGGACCCGGCCCCCTGCCTTGCGACGAGGACGTGACCCTGCTGTTCGTGCACGGCGCGAGGCTGGTGCTGCGCTTCGACGACGCCCGCACGCCGACGGGGTAGCATCGCGCCATGCGCACCCTCTTCCTCCTGCTGTCGCTGTCCCTCTTCCTGCCCGGCTGCTCCGTCTTCAACGTGGCCGGGGAGGACTGCACCCTCTCGATCACCAACGGCACGTCGGCGACCCTGTGGTTCCTGTACGTGCGCTCGTCCGACGACGCCGAGTGGGGGGACGACGTGCTGGAGGACGCCCGGCTGGAGGACGCGGAGACGCACACGGTCACCTTGTCCCCCGGCGACTACGACGTGCAGGCCGAGTGGCCCTCGCCCGGCTCGGAGACCTTCACCATTCTGGCCGCGGCCACCTGCGTCGACGGCGACGACCTGGGCCTCACCCTGTCGCTGACCGACCAGGACTGACAGGTTCGACGGGAACAAGGCGGCGCAGCGAGGGCGGGGAGACCGAGCGGTGGCTTGCTGCCTGGAGCGTGGCGTGGTGAACCACGCGAGCGATCAGGCGGCGGGCCAGCGCGAAGGGCTCGTCGTCCGCAGCCGCCGTTCGTTGTTTCCGTCGAGCCTGTGAGAGCCTGTGAGCAAGTCGAATGCCGGGCTACGACCGACGATGACTGCGCCCTCGAACCACCCGCTCGGCT
>CALCXL010000938.1 GCA_937907595.1 uncultured Pseudomonadota bacterium | reverse complement strand
CACCTGGGCGGCAACGACATCGAAAACCGCCTGGTCGAGTGGCTGGCCAGCGAGTTCAAGACGGCCAACGGCATCGACGTCAGCGGCGACCGCATGGTGCGCCAGCGCCTGGTGGAGGCGGCCGAGAAGGCAAAGATGGACCTGTCGACCTCCATGGAGTCGGAGATCCACCTGCCCTTCCTGACGGCGGACGAGACGGGGCCCAAGCACCTGCAGACCGTGCTGACCCGCGCGACCTTCGAGTTCCTGGTGGAGGACATCCTCCGCAAGACGATCGAGCAGTGCGGCAAGGCGCTGAGCGAGGCCAAGCTCGACGCCGAGCAGATCCACGAGGTCATCATGGTGGGCGGCTCCAGCCGCATCCCCAAGGTGCAGGAGATGGTGCAGGAGTTCTTCGGCGGTCGGCCCCTGAACAAGTCCTTCAACCCGGACGAGGTCGTGGCCGTGGGCGCCGCGGTGCAGGCGGGCATGCTGGGCGGCGCCATCAAGGACGTCACCCTGCTGGACGTCACCAACTTCAGCCTCGGCATCGAGACCGAGGGCCGCAAGTTCGCCAAGCTCATCCCCAAGGGCACCACGGTGCCGGTGGTGCGCACGCAGATGGTCTCCACGGTCGTCGACAACCAGGCCACGGTGAAGATCCACGTGCTGCAGGGCGAGGAGCCCCTGGCCAAGGACAACATCAGCCTGGGCGACTTCGAGCTCACCAACATCCAGCCGGCGCCCCGGGGCGTCCCGCGGATCGAGGTCACGTTCACCATCGACACCGACGGCATCGTCAACGTCTCCGCCCGGGACGTGCGCACGGGCAGCCAGCAGTCGATCACGATCCACAGCCCCTCGGCCATGTCCCAGCAGCAGCTGGATGAGGCCAAGGAGGAACTGGAGCAGTTCGACGAGCAGGACGAGGTCAGCAAGGAGCTGGAGGAGCTGCGCCACAAGGTGGAGAAGCAGCTCTTCTCCCTGGAGACGTTCCTGCGGGACAACAAGCCCAAGCTGAAGAAGCGGGAGATCTTCGACACGGACCAGGCGCTGAAGCGCGGTCGCATGGCCCTGGTCAAGCGCGCCGACGGGCAGAGCCTCAAGGAGCTGTCGCAGTACCTGATCAACTACCACGCTCACCTGCGCGAGCGGGTTGACGCGGCCGACAGCGACATCAAGGGCGTGTCCCTGGGCGACGTCTGAGTCGGTGGTTCAGGGGGCGCTGAGCTCGCCGGCGGGCGAGGGCGGCCTCCCCTGCCCCGCTACGCGTCGTACTTCGACTTGAGGATGATCCACAGGGCGGACAGGCCGTCCTTCCAGGTGATCTTCTTGCCCTCGTCGTAGTCCCGACCGCTGTAGCTGATCGGCACCTCGTAGACCCGCAGGCCGCGCTGGGCCACCCGCGCCGTGAACTCGGGCTCGAAGCCGAAGCGGTTCGACGTCAGCTTCATGCCGTCCAGGACCTCCCGGCGGAAGACCTTGTAACAGGTCTCCATGTCCGTCAGGTTGAGGTTGGTCAGCAGGTTGCTCAGGAAGGTGAGGCCCTGGTTGGCGACGTAGTGGTGGAAGTTGAGCACCCGGTGCGGGCCGCCCAGGAAGCGGCTGCCGTAGACCACGTCGGCCCGGCCATCGAGGATCGCCTCCAGCAGGCGGCCGTAGTCCCGCGGGTCGTACTCCAGATCGGCGTCCTGGATGATGATCACGTCGCCGCGGGCCAGGGCGAAGCCGGTGCGCAAGGCGGCGCCCTTGCCCTCGTTGCGGGCCTTGAGCTCGACCCTCACGTTGTCGTAGCGATCGGCCAGGGCCTGCAGGATGGGCCGGGTGCCGTCGGTGCTGCCGTCGTCGATGAGCAGGATCTCCATGCGCCAGGGCTGCGCGGAGACGCGCGCGACCAGCTCCTCCACCCACAACTCCTCGTTGTAGACGGGGATCACGACGGAGAGCAGGGGGTCGTGCAGGGGCTCGCGCATGGTGCTTCGGAGGCGCACCATAGCCGCTGGGATCCGGGGTCGCGGCGACCCTCGACACCCGCGCTGCACGCAGTAGGATGCGGCCCTTCGGAGGACGCCATGCGCTCGAGCCTGATCTTCGCCCTGTTCGCCCTGATGCTGTCCGCCTGCCCCACGGAGGAGCCGGTCGAGGACCCGGACGTGATCTGGGAGCCCGCGCTGAGCACGGACTCGTCGGGGACGTTGGACCTGGGGGAGATCCAGGTGGCGGAGATCGTGGAAGAGACGATCACCCTCACCAACAACACCGACGCGCTCATGGAGTTCTCGGTCGCGTTCGACCTCGACCCCGCCGAGGGCTTCTTCGGAAGCGGCCTTGACTCCACCCTGGCTGCGACCCTGGAGCCGGGCGCGACGCTGCCGGTCAACGTCAAGATCAACCCGTCCCAGGCCGGCACGATCAGCGGCGACATCGACTTCGTCTTCGACAACCACGTCGTCAACTGGACCGTGGCGGGCACCGTGGTGAACTGAGGCGGATCGCCTCCCCCCTACCCTCCCCCCAGCCGATCGTCGAGCAGCGCGGCCATGCCGTAGGCGTTGAGCACCCCGGCGTTGTAGGTGCAGTTGTTCATCAGCACGTGCACCTCCTCCGCCTCCTCGCTCAGCTCCTCCAGGGTGTCCACCCACTCGGCCAGCTCGTCGGGCTGGTAGAGCCAGTCGAAGCGCTCCGCTGCGGTGCCGCGGCCCTCCCAGGTGCCGGCGTTGCGGCCGTGGAAGCGCACGACAGCGAGCTTGTCCCAGGTCACCACCGGCACGCGCGGCAGGGCGGACTCCGCCTTCACCTGGGGCGCGTCCACCGCCACCCAGGCCATGCGCTGCTCCCGCAGCAGGTCCCGCACCCGGTCGCGGCGCCCCGCATCCACCCAGGAGCGGTGGCGGAACTCCACGCAGAGGGGCAGGTCCCCCAGTTGCTGGCGGCAGGCGGTCAGGCGGCGCACGTTGCCGCGCGTGGCCTCGAACCAGGGTGGGAACTGCAGCAGGACCGCGCCCAGCTTGCCCGCCACCACCAGGGGCTCCAGGGCGTCGACGAAGCGGGCGCGGGTGGCCTCCAGCAGGCTGTCGGGCAGCTCCTCGGGGC
>CALCXL010000937.1 GCA_937907595.1 uncultured Pseudomonadota bacterium | reverse complement strand
GGTCCAGTTGGAATCCGTCGCCGCGCCGGGTTTTTACCCAGGGCTCAAAGGTCGTTCGGAACGGGTCCTGCTCGGGGCCATGAGGCAGGAAGGTCACAGCGTCGTTGACGATCAACGTGCGGCTCGCGTGGTCGATGAACCAGACGTCCCACTGATCCGTCCCGTGGATGCACCGATGGGTCAGCTCCCCGGGCATGAGCTGGTGGTCGTCGTCGAGGATCCCATCGAAGGGAATGTGCGCCACGGTGGGGTAACCGACGTGCCCTGGCGAGCCATACAACTTCGCCTTGGGGAAACGCTCGCGAGCCGCGACGAGGTTCTCGTTGTGGTACTTCCCTGGCGCCAGGAGGAATCGCACCTCCCCCCGCGCTTGGATTTGCTCCGTGACGGCGTCGTCGAACGCGACCGGGTTGATGCAAGCAAGGTCGCCGGAGGCCAGCCTCACGAACGTCGCGGGCCCGCGAAACGCGAACGGCGCAGCGTGCTTCGGACGGGCCTCACCGAGGACTCGGAACACGTGCTCCTGGCCGGTTTCGAGGATCGAGGGTCGGATGGGGTCGCAGCTCCAGCGGCGATCGGTCGGGATGAGGTCGGGCCAGGGTGCACCTTCCTGGGCTGCAAGTTCAAGAGCCCTCTCGAGGCTGCGGGCGGCCTCCTCCTGGTGTCCCCTCCACAGATGCACGATGCCGGCGACGAGATGCGTGACGGGGACTTCAGCGAACCGCCTCTCGAGCTTCTCCAGAGAGCCCTCGACGTCTGTTGGGAACTTGTCTGCGAAGGAGATCCCCAAGAACACCCGTTGGGCCAGCTGATGGAGCGCCGCGAGCTTGCCGTCGATCGCTGCCTGTTGCTGCGCTTCAAAGGCGCTTGAGGCGCCCAGGTAGATATTCGATGGATTCATGAAAGCGAGCCTATTGGCTCGTCCGGCCGCAAGGCAAGCTGCGGGCCACCCAAAGGACAGGAACTTGATGGACGAATACACACCCCCCAAGGTCTGGATCTGGGACGGGGAGAGCGGTGGCCGCTTCTCTTCGAACAACCGGCCCACCGCCGGCGCGAGGCACGACAGCGCGCTGCCGGTTGGTGAACACCCCCTGCAGCATCGCAGACATTGCCAACTGGCCCTGGTACGGCGGCCTCGCCCTCGGTCGCCACTACGACGCGGGCGAGTTTCTCGCCGGGAGCGAGTACGCGAACGTGGTGAGGTGGGCCGAAGCCATCGACGCGCGCCCCGCCGTCCAGCGTGGCCGACGGGTCAATCGGGTGTGGGGCCCTGCCCAGGACCAACTGGCCGAACGCCAGTCCGCGAGCGACTTCGAGCTGCCGTCATGAAGTTCGCGCACGACGAGCCCGTCGTCCGATCCGCGCTGGCTGGTGAGCCCTGGTCGCGGGTTGCCCTGTTGCTTCGGAAGCGCGCGTCCAGCGAAGGTGCCTGCCATGACAGAGGCGTTCGGTTGGGCCTCAACGACGAAACCCCCGCCAGATCGCTCTGACGGGGGCTCATCAATAATGGCGGGGCAAGTGAGACGGTACTCTAACTTCCTGGCGTCGATTCCCCTGGTGACCTGGGGTCAGACGCTGGGCCCCTTGCACCCTGATCCACGTCGACGCCGGCTTCCCTGAGCAGCTCGATGTCGAGCAGATCCTTGGTCCTTCCGCTGGCCCGCTTGTTCTCCAGGAGGTCCCGCAGGCCCAGGTACGGGAGCTCGCGTCCGCCGACCGCCTGGACATGCCTGCGTCGCCACGCCCCCTCGAAGTCGACTCCATCGATCCGGGTGAGAACGTCGATTCGGAAGGGAGGCAGCCCCACCTGATACACAGTCCCCGCGCTGGCCAGGTCCTCGACGGTCAGCCCGTGGGCCTGAACCGGGGCGCCGAAGGCCAGGAGTGCTCGCCAGGCGAGCTCTGCGTTGGCCTCGTCGGGCTGGCTCCAGAGGTCGATGTCGCCGGTCGCGCGGGGCGCGCCGTGCACGCCGACCGCATGAGCGCCGACGAGGAGGAACCGAACGTCCTCAGCGAGGAACGCGTCCAGCAGATCCAGGAAGTCGGGGCTCAGCTCCGCCACGGCCTGAGAACCCGGCCCGGCGTCTCCGATCGTGGGTACGTCGGCAGGGTGCGCCCCGCGAGCAGCCAGGCGCGAGTCGAGAGCTCGAGCATCTCCGTGACGCTCGCGCGGTGCGGTGGGCTGGCGGGGCTTGGCGATGTTGCGTCGCGAGTCACGACCCCAGCCCAGGTCGCGCGGCGCCGAGCGGCCCGCTGTTCAGGGGTGTCTTCCACGGCTCAATGATAGGGCCTTGGGGTGAACTCCACCAATCGCTTGCTCCGCCCCGACCGCTGCGCAAGGCGACGTTCCTTGCACCAACGCCCCTTGTCCGCCCTGTGGTTATCCGGCTGACTCAGGCGGGACGTTTCCCGTCCCCCCTCCCTGCGAGGCTGCTGCCTCATTCCCCGGGAGGACACGTCATGACACCAGCAGCCCAGCACCCCGCATCGCCCTCGAACTTCCGTGAGTTCCACGCGATGTTCCCCGACGACGACCACTGCATCGAGTACCTGGCAGCCTGGCGCTGGCCCGACGGGTTCGTCTGTCCACGTTGCTCCGGTCGCACGGCTGACCGGCTGAAGTGCCGGCCGCTGTGGGAGTGCCGCGGCTGCGGCCGGCAGACCTCGGCCACAGCTGGCACGGTCATGCACCGGACCCGTCTGCCCCTCTCCAGGTGGCTGTACGCTATCTGGCAGATCGCGGTCCGCAAGGTCAGCATTTCGGCCAAACAGCTCCAGCAGGAGGCAGGGATCGGGAGCTACGGCTCGGCGTGGGCGCTGCTTCACAAGGTGCGGCTCGTCCTCGAGGAGCACGATGACGCCTGGCTACTTCACGGCGACGCGGTCGAGGTCGACGAGACCAAGATCTTCGGACGGGGCCGTCCGGGCGGGAGAATCGGACGTGGGCTCAGCGTGGGTAGCGCCTGGATCGTCGCCGCAGTCGAGCGCTACGAGCGCAGCCGGGGCTCCAAGACGTGGCAAGCGTCGGGCTCCGCGCGCGTCGAGGTCATCCACGACACGACAACCACGACGCTGTGCGGTTTCGTCGAGCGCTCGGCTGAACGGGGGTCGCTTGTCGTCACCGACGGCTGGCCGGCCTACAACGACATCGTCACCCGCGGCTACGTTCACGAGGCCACGGTGCTGCGCAAGAACCACCAGCTGGCGAAGACGGTCCAGCCCAAGGTCCACCTCTTCTTCTCCAACCTCAAGGCCCTGCTGGTCGGCACCTTCCACGGGATCGACGTGGCCTACATGGGTCGCTACCTCAACGAGTTCCTATACCGCTTCAACCGACGCCACCTCGGAGCTCGGCTCTTCGGATATCTCGTGAGGCGAGTGATCCAGGGACGCTGGACATCGATTCCGGGACTCCACCCTGAGTCAGCCGGATAACCACAGGTCGTCCTATCCACGGTGGAAGACGTAGGAACTGGGGCGGTCACGAATCCCCGTCGGCTCCGGCCTCAGTGGGCTGCAGGTCGCACCAGCCAGAACCACAAGACCCCCGCCAACATCCTGGGGCGGGGGTCTTGTTGAAAGTGGCGGGGCAAGTGAGACCGTACTCCAACTTCCTGGCGACGATTTCGGCTGAGGCGTGGCGGCGAACCATGAAGGGGGCCCTGCCGCGGGTCTGATGCTCCGGTCGCCACGCTTCTCCCTGCACCGCCCCGTAGGAACCGCCTATCATCGAAGGGTGATGTCAACCGACTCCCCCATCCCGCTGCCGCGCGAACAGCTGGCCGCGCTCTGTCAACGATGGGGGATCGTTCGGCTCGCGCTCTTCGGCTCCGTTCTGCGCCGGGACTTTCGGCCCGACAGCGACGTCGACGTGCTGGTGGAGTTCGCCCCGGAAGCGAAGCCGGGCTTCTTCGAGCTCTCCGACCTCTCCGATGAACTGAGCGGTCTGTTGGGAGGTCGCCGGATCGATCTGGTGACCCCGGGCGGGCTCAGTCCATTCCTGCGTGAGCGCGTGCTCGAGAGCGCCCAGACCGTGCACGCCGCTTGAGATGACCCAGCACGACGATGGGGTGTTCCTCTTGCACATGCTCGACGCCGCGAGGGCTGTGCGGCGCTTCATGGTCGACAGGAGCCGAGACGATCTGCATGGCGACGAGCTCCTGCTGGCCGGTGTGATCCAGAAGCTCGAGGTCATCGGGGAGGCCGCCAATCGGGTAGGGGAGGAAGGACGGCGTTCCATGCCGGACCTTCCCTGGCGCCAGTTGGTCGACATGCGGAACCGACTCATCCACGGCTACTTCGCCGTGGATCCCGACATCGTTTGGGCGACGGTCACCACGAACGTCCCTGAGCTGATCCGACTGTTGGTGCGCGGGGGCGTCGGGAGCTCCCCCGACGAGTAGGCCTGCAGCCCGTTGACGGCCGACCGCCTGCTGCGCCCCCCAGAACGCGCAACCCCCCGAAATCCTTGGACTCCGGGGGCTTGCGAAAATGGTGGGGCAAGTGAGACGGTACTCTGACTTTCTGGCGACGATCTCGGCTGAGGCGTGGCAGCGGTTGGGGGCGCTCGTGGAGGCTCCGCGGCGCCGCTGATCCCCCTGCGGGACAGCTGGGGAACTCGTCCTCGGCCACCGATGGAGGCCCAGCCCGACCACCCGAGCCAGCACACAACATGTCGGCTCGGAGTGTGGCCCGCGCGCCCCGCTGGCCTCGGAGAATGGGACCGTTGCGTCCCACCCCACACAACGGGGCGCGACGACGCCGAGCGGCTGGAGCCGATCGCCTGCTTCCGGGCTGCCGCCCGACGCCTTCGGCATGAGCTTCGAGGTCGGGTCCGAGAAGGGGTCGTGGCACGCCTCCTGCACGGGCTCCCGCAAGACAGCAGGGGAAGAGAGTCCCATGACCCGCTTGAGACGCACAACAACAGGCAGGCATTCGCCGGTCGGTCACTCGGCTGTCGCCCCTGGGGGCCGAGCAGGTCCTGGTGCGAAGGTTGCTGACCGGGCCCGGATCGGGTACTCCCTCGTCATCGCCGACCACGCCCGCTCCTCCACAAGGGGGCTGGCCGGTCGGAACCAGACGGGAGTAGGATCCTCCGCTGCGGGCGTCGAGCCCCCTCGAGCTGAGCGAGCTGAGACATGAGCGACGATCGCACCCTGTTGGACGCCAGCACGCGCGCCCAGCTGCACAACGCCCACACCCACGAAGATGTCGCGCTGTATCGCGCCAAGGACGGCGGCCGGAACCGTGTGGTGCGCTGGGAGGCGGCGGGCAAGGCGGGGGAGAGTCCGTGATGTCCATGTGTGGGGGGCCCCCAGGGTGCACACCCAGGAGCCACCGATGAGCGGATTGAAGCCCTCCCTCGTCCTCGCCCTCTCGCTCCTCGCCCCGATCGGTTCGGCGGTGGCCGGCGGTGCTTCGACCGAGGCGATGGCGGCTGAACAGCCTCCAGGCCCGACCTCCCAGGGCCAGCTGCCGAGCACTCCACAGAGCCCGGCTGAGATCCCGCTGACCGCGGAGGAGCGCGCGTGGCTGGACGATCACCCCGTCCTGCGCATGACCGGCGATCCGGACTGGCTGCCTCAGGAGGCGTTCACGGCTGATGGGACCTACGTCGGGATCGTGGCCGACGTGCTCGACCTGATCGAGCCCCGGCTCGGCGTTCGCTTCGAGCGCGTTCCCGTGCCGACCTGGTCCGAGGCCCTGCGCATGGCCGAGGCCGGGGAGGTCGACCTGCTGTCCGAGACGACCACCTCGGGGAGGCAGGGCTTCCGCTTCACCAGCCCCTACCTCCAGTTTCCGGTGGCGATCCTCGCCCGGCGGGGAACCCCCCGCCTCGCCGACCCCGCCGAGCTCCGCGGCAAGCGGGTGGGCGTGGTCACGGACTACGGCTACGTGCTCGAGTTCGAGGCGCAGTACCCCGACATCGAGACCCTCCCGGTGGAGACCGTCCGCGACGGGCTCCTCAGCCTGGAGGCCGGGGGCATCGACGCCTTCCTCGCGACCAGCTCCACCGCGAGCTACTTGATCACCGAGCTCGGGTTCAGTGACCTGGACGTTGTCGGCTTCGCAGACCTCTCCATCGGGCTTGGCTTCGGCGTGGCCCGGGACCAGCCGCTGCTTCTCTCCATCCTGAACAAGGGCCTGGCCAGCCTCACGCCCCTGGAGATGCTCACCATCCGTGGCCGGTGGTTGGTGGGCGGCGCGCAACCCCAGGCAGGCGCGGCCGGGACGACGAGGAGCGTGGCGGGCACGGTCGGCCTCGTCGCTGGCATCGCCCTCCTTGTGGGCGGGCTGCTGTGGCTGATGAGCGCGCTGGCTGGCGATCGACTCCCGCTGGGGCTGGAGACTGGTGGCCAACGGCTCATCGGCGCGCTCGCTGCGGGTCTGTTCCTGTCCGTCGTCGGCGTGGGGGCCTGGTTGGGGACGGAGGGGCTGGAGCGGCAGACCCGGCAGGCTGCCGGGGAGTCGAGCCACGTCATTGTTCGGAGCCTGCAGTGGGCGGTGGACGAGTGGTATCACGGCGCCAGGGCCCTCACGGAGCGGGAGGCAGCGGGGATCGGCGGCCTCGCGGAGCGCTTGCTGGCTGTCCCGCCCACCGCCCGGGACCTGCTCGCCAGCCCGGCGCTGGCCGAGACCCGAGGACTGCTCCAAACCCAGCTTGACAGGCACCACCTTCGAGGCTTCTTCCTCATCGCCCCGGACTTCACCAACCTCGCATCGATGCGCGATGCCAACCTGGGTTGGCGCAACCTGATCGCCGAGGAGCGTCCGGCCCTCCTGCGCAAGGCCTTCGGGGGCAAGACCGTGTTCGTGGCGCCGCTCCCATCCGATGTGCCCCTGAGCAACGGGGCCGGCGCGACGAGACCTGCGGCGCCGACCATGTTCGTCGCCAGCCCGGTGCGGGCTGCGGACGGCCGGGTCATCGCCGTGCTCGCCCTGCGCTTCGATCCTGACCGGGAGCTGTCGCCAGTGCTGGCGACGGGTCGGCTGGGGCAGTCGGGGGAGACCTATGCCTTCGATGGAGACGGGCGCCTGTTGGCGGGGAGTCGATTCACCGGCGATCTCAGGGGACTGGGGATCCTGGCGGCGGACCAGGACGTTCCCCTGGGCATGCGGCTGAGCGACCCGGGGGGAGACCTGGTGTCCGGTCATCGGTCTCCTCTGCCCCGGCCGGAGCAACCGCTGACCCGCATGGCCGCGGAGGCCACCGCGGGCCGCGGGGGAGTCGACACCGAGGGCTACCGCGACTACCGCGGAGTTCGTGTGCTCGGCGCCTGGGTCTGGGACGACCAGCTGGAGATCGGCCTCGCCACGGAGATTGATGAGGACGAAGCGCTCGCGCGCTTCCGTCAGAATCGCGCCCTGTTGCTCGCGGCGGTGGCCCTGCTCGTTCTCCTGACATCGACGCTGATGGGGATCCTCGTCGCCAGCGGTGAGCGCGCCAACCGCACGCTGAGTCGGGCCCGCGACGAATGGGAGCGCTTGGCAGAGGCGCACAGCGCCAGTCTCGAGCGGGAGCGCGGCAGGCTGCAGACCATCCTCGACGTGAACCCGGCCACGGTCTACTCGCGCACCGCGATCGAGCCCTTTCCGGCCACCTTCATCGCCGAGAACGTGGCCACGCAGTTCGGCTTCAGCCCCTCGGACTTCCTCGACGACCCGGGCTTCTGGGCGGGACGCATCCACCCCGACGATGCCCCGCGCATCTTCGAGGGGCTGGGCCTGCTCTTCGAGCACGTCCGCCACGCCCACGAGTACCGCTGGCAGGCGGCGGACGGGCGCTGGGTGTGGGTCCACGACGACGTCGTGCTCACCCGGGACGCTGAGGGCAACCCGCTGGAGATCGTCGGCACGTGGATGGACATCACGGAGCGCAAGGAGACAGAACGGGCGATCCAGGCCAGCGAGCAGCGCTCGGAGGCGATGCTCGCCGCGCTCCCCGACATGGTGTTCCGCCTGCGCACCAACGGGATCATCCTCGACTTCCGGGCCAACGACGAACAGCAGCTCGCCTTGCCCGCGGAGCGGATGATCGGAGCCCACCTGACGGACATCCTGCCCCTCAGCGCAGCAGAAACCATCCTTGAGCCCCGGGTAGAAACCCCGATTTTGGGCTGGCGAAGCTGGCGAGCG
>CALCXL010000936.1 GCA_937907595.1 uncultured Pseudomonadota bacterium | reverse complement strand
AACCACAGCGCCACGGCGGAGATCGAGTGGTCCATCGACGACGCGCCCCTGCCCGGCTCGCCCGTGGTGCCCCAGGGGGACCCCGACGGCTTCGGGCTGTGGTTGCGGCGCCAGCGATCGGCGCGGGGGCTGGCCCAGAAGGGGCTGGCCGAGGCCCTGGCGGTCTCCCCCTCCTACCTGAGCCGCCTGGAGTCGGGGGAGAAGGCGCCGTCGGCCGACGCCCTGGAGCGCCTGGCCACCCTCTGGGGGCTGGACCCGATCACCCTGCAGCTGCGAGGGGGGCTGGTGCCGCCGGCCCTGGCCGCCGCGATCGCGCAGGACCCCGAGGGCTTCCGGGCCTGGGCGGGGGCCTGAACGACCGCGGTCAATCCTTCACAAAGTACTTGAGGAAGTTGGTGAGGATCAGCGTGGCCTCGGGGATCTCCCGCAGGCCCGCGCGACCCCTCGCCGGCAGGCCGGGGACCAGGGCCTCCAGGGCCTCCTGGTGGCGATCCAGGGCGTCCGCCACCACCTGGGGGGTGAACTCGGGGTGGAACTGGACCGACCGCACCCGGGGGCCGAAGGCCAGGGCCTGCACCGCGTTGGCGTTGCCGGCCAGGACCCGGGCATTCTCAGGCAGCTGCACCACCGCGTCGAAGTGGCACTCGAAGACCGGGAAGCGATCGCCCAGGCCCTCGAAGAGCGGGTCGTCCTCCAGGCGGTCGACGTCGTGCACCCCGTACTCCGGCGTGGCCGGCCGCACGACGCCGCCGTGGGCCCAGGCCAGCAGCTGGTGGCCGAAGCAGACCCCCAGGGTGGGCAGATCGCAGGCCAGCAGCCACGCTGCCGCGGCGCGCATCCAGGGGAGCTCCTCGTGCACGCCGCTGGTGCTTCCGGAGACGACCACGCCGCGGTAGCCCGACGGATCGGGAAGGGGGCCCACCCGCGGATCGGCGGTGTGGGTGGGCACATCCAGGATGCGGGCGAACCAGCGATCGTAGCCGCCGAGCTCGGGGGGGAGCCGGGGGGAGGAGTCGCCGCAGACGACGATGAGGAGGGGCTTCAAGGGGGGATCACCCGTTCGGCGTGTCGTCGCAGGCGTCGCCGACCCCGTCGCCGTCCAGATCGCTCTGATCGTCCAGCCAGGTGCCGTCGGGGGACATGCTGACCTCCAGGTCCACCAGCGGGCCGTCCGGGTCCCGGAAGCGGGCCATCAAGCCCCAGCCACCGCCCTGGTCGCGCACCTTGATCATCAGCCGGTTCCAGCCCGCCTCCAGGGTGACCTGACTCTGGAACTGGTCGGTGTTCACGCCCTGGCAGGAGGCCACGTCGGCCACGATCTCGCCGTTCAGCCACGCGAAGAAGCCGTCGTCGGCGCCCACCGCCAGGACCACGTCCTGCTCGACGTCGCTGCGCACCCAGGTCACCGCGTAGACCTCCCGGGGGGTGTCGCCGCCGTAGCGGTCCAGGAAGTCCAGGCGGCGGCGGTTCTCGGACCAGCGCTGCCAGACCAGGCCGTCGACCTCGTCGCCCAGGTGGGGGGCCGCGGTGGCGTCGTCGCCCAGGACGTTGTCCAGGCTGGGGCGGCAGTCGTTGGTGGTCTCCAGGCCATGCCACTCGCCGATGGTCAACCAGTGGTGGATGAAGCCGCTGCCGTCGACGCTGAGGGGCTCCGCCTCCAGCGTGTTGGGCTCGTGCGGGCAGTTGTCGTCGACGTCGGCCGCGCCGTCGCCGTCGTCGTCCTCGTCGCAGCGGTCCTGCAGGCCGTCGACGTCGGCGTCCAGGCGGGGGTCCAGGGGCACGCCCTCCAGCGCGCAGCTGTCCTGGCCCACCTCCACGCGCAGATCGTAGGCCGGCACCGCGCCGCCCAGCAGGCCGGCGACGCAGAGGCTCCAGGTGCCCTCCTCGGCGAAGCGCGCGCCGGCGTCGGTGGCGGGGTCCAGGCCCGCGCAGGCCCCCTCCCCCCGCGTGCCCTGGGCCAGTCGGACCCCGCCCGGTTCGTGCAGCGAGAGCACCGCGTCCGCCGGGCAGAGCGCTCCATCGACCCCTGCCACGTCCGCGGAGACCCAGCCGTCCGCGGGCACGAAGAAGGAGAAGCAGTCGACATCGCCCACGTCCGCGCCGCCGCGCAGCCAGGTGCCCGGGGTGATGGGGCCGGCGGTGTTGGGCACGTCGTTGGGCTCGGCCTCCAAGTCGCCGGTCTCCTCGGCGCAGGCCGGCGAGCAGCCGTCGCCGCCGAAGGCGTTGGCGTCGTCGCAGCCCTCGTCCCCGTCCACCACGCCGTCCCCGCAGGAGGCCAGGCGGCAGTCCAGGCGGCAGGCGCCGGGGGCCTCGTCGCTGTTGCCAAGGCCCTCGTCGCAGGCCTCGAAGGGGTCGAGGTGGCCGTCGCCGCACACCGGTGGCTCGAAGGGCGCTGGCGCGGCCGGGGGCGCGGGCTCGGCGGCGCAGCCGGCCACGAGCAGGAGCAGCAGGAGCTTCATCGCCGCCTCCGGATCGCGAGCAGGGGCAGCAGCAGCAGCAGGCTCGACCGCGATCGGCCGGCGGAGCAGGAGGCGGGATCGGGGGACGCCGACGCCGACGGGGCCGGGTTCAGCGGCGTGGGCAGGACCGTCACGGCCTGACGGGCGGACCAGAGTCCGGCTCCGTAGGCGTCCAGGGCCACCACGCGCAGGCTCCAGGGCCCCGGCACGGCGACGTCCCGGGCGTCCCAGCGGGGCTCGGGGCCGGTCTCCACCGCCGTGACCAGGCCGTCGGGGTCGGTGACCTCCAGGCGGTAGCGAAGGGCGTCGCCGTCGCCGTCGGCGGGCTCGGACCAGGTGAAGACGGCCTGATCCAGGCGCACGGCCGGCCCCAGGGGGTGCAGCCAGAGGGGCGCCTCCGGGGCGACGTTGGCCACGGCCTGCACGGCGGCGCCGGCGTCGACGCGGCCGCAGCCGTAGGCCCGGGACCAGCCGGCCACGCTGTACTGGGCCTCCTCGGGCTGCACGCGCTCGGCGGTCTGGCACAGGGCGCGCTCCGCCTGGTCCCAGCGCAGGCGGGGGTTGGCGGCGTACATGAGGGCCAGGACCCCGGAGACCACCGGCGCGGAGCAGGAGGTGCCGGAGAAGCCGCCGGTGTACTCGCCGTTGCTGTAGCCGGGCTCGCCGGTGATGTCGGTGGTCCAGACGTACTGGCCGCCGCGGCCGCCCGAGGGGGCCACGACGTCCAGCTGCGGGCCGATCGTGCTGTAGCCGATGTGCTGGTCGCGGTCGTTGGAGGCGCCCACGGCGATGACCCCGGGGTCGTCGTGCCAGGGCGAGACCAGGCCGTCGCAGCCCTGGTTGCCCGCCGACCAGACCACCGTGGTGCCCAGCCCGCCCCGCCCGGCGGTGATCGCGTACTCCATCGCCGTGCTGAAGGTGGAGTTCTCCGAGATCGGCGTGCAGTCCTCGCTGATCAGGCCCCAGGAGTTGTTGATGACCGCCGCGCCGGCGTCCACGGAGAAGGCGAAGGCGTCGTAGATGTCCGCGTAGGAGACGGGCTGGCCCAGGGCGGGGGTGCCGAGGATGCGCACGGGCAGCACGGAGGCCCCGTGCGCCACCCCGACCACGCCCAAGGCGTTGTTGCCGATGGCCGCCGCCACGCCGGCGACCGCGGTGCCGTGGGGCGCGCCGTCGTCGGCCGCCTCCCAGCTGCCGATGTAGTCGCCGTCGATGATGTCCAGGCCGGTGCCCTCCAGCCGCAGGTCCTCGTGGGTGAGGTCGACGCCGCTGTCGTGCACCGCGATGAGGACGCCGCTGCCGTCGGTGATCTGCCAGGCCGCGCGCACCTTGATGTCGGCCCCGGGCATGGAGTCGCCGTCCAGGCTCTGGTTCTCCAGATGCCACTCCTCGTCCCAGAGGGGGTCGTCGACGGGGGCCTCGTCGGGCACCGGGTGGACCTCGCGGTCGGCGTCGGCCCAGCGCACGTCGGGCTCGGCGGCCAGGGCGAAGGCGCTGCGCAGGGGGTCGGCACCGGCGGGCAGCAGGGCGCTGTAGACCGGGAAGCTGCCGCGGCGGTGCTCCCAGTCCAGGACGCCGTGTTCGGCCGCGAGCTCGGCCAGGCGGGCCGCGTCGGGCTCCTGATCAAAGCGGAGGATCAGATCGCCGGTCGGCGCGCCGATGGGGGCGGCCAGGGCGCTGACCGGGAGGAGGAGAAAGGCGAGCAGGGATCGCATCGCCGGCAGGATGCCTGCCTGGGCGCGGGGGGGAAAGGGCGAGGCGGGGGCGGGGGCCACTGCGAGAAGAGCGGGGGGCAGCCCGTCCGATCGGCGGGTTGCCAGGGGGCCGGCGGCGCATCAACGTGGGGCCCCGATGATCCGTGGTTGGCGCATGTTGATGTTCTTCGCTGTCGTGGTGGTGCTGTCCACCCTCCTGCACGCCGTGCTCGGCTGGCGGCTCATCGAGCCCGCGGCCCTGTCGCCGACCCTGCGCGCCCTCGCCTGGGCCGCCATGGGGCTGCACGCCGTGGCCATGCCCTGCACCTTCCTCCTGCTCCCCCAGAGCGGCTCCCGCTGGGCCGACACCCTGCAGTGGGTGGGCTACGTGCTCATGGGGTTCTGGTCGCTGCTCTTCGCCTTCACGTTCCTGCGGGACCTGGGCTGGATGCTGGGGCTGGCGCTCACCAAGATCTCCGGCCAGTCGTTCATCCCCCACGATCCCGAGCGGCGGCGGGCGATGCTGCACACGCTGAACCTGGGCGTCTTCGCCCTGACCCTGGGGGTGGGCGGCGCGGCCCTGGCGAAGTCGCGGCAGCTGGCGAAGGTCGTCGCGCTCAAGATCCCCATCGCCGGCCTTCCCCCGGCGCTGCAGGGCTTCCGCATCGCGCAGATCAGCGACCTGCACGTCGGCCCCACGATCCGCAGGGAGCACATGCAGGCGGTGGTCGACGTCGTCAACTCCCTGGACGCGGACCTGGTGGCGGTGACCGGGGACCTCATCGACGGACCCGTGTCCCGGCTGGCCCCCCACGTCGCCCCCCTCGCCGACCTGAAGGGCCGCCACGGCACCTGGTTCTGCACCGGCAACCACGAGTACTACTCCGGGGTGGAGGAGTGGGTGGCCCACTGCGGCGACGCGCTCGGCATGACCGTGCTCAACGACGAGCACCGGGTGCTGGAGCACGACGGCGCCCGCATCGTGATCGGCGGCGTCACCGACATCACGGCCCCGGCCATGCACCCCGCGCACGTCAGCTCGCCCACCCAGGCCTTCGCCGGGGCGCCCGTCGGCGACCTCCGCCTGCTCCTGGCCCACCAGCCCGAGAGCGCCTACGAAGCCAGCCGCAACGGCGTGCATCTGCAGCTGAGCGGCCACACCCACGGCGGGCAGTACCTGCCCTTCTCCTGGCTGATCCGCCTGGTCAAGCCCTTCGTCAAGGGTCTGTACTCGTTCCGCGGGCTGTGGGTCTACGTCAACCCGGGCACCACCTACTGGGGTCCGCCCATGCGGCTGGGCTCACAGCAGGAGATCACGCTGCTGGAGCTGGTGGCCGCGGAGTCCCACCGTGGCTGAGCCCGACCTCTTCGTGGAGGCCAACGGCCTGCGCTTCGCCTGCTTGAGCCAGGGCGAGGGCCCCCTGGTGCTCTGCCTGCACGGCTACCCGGACACCGCGCACACCTGGGACGACCTGCTGCCGGTCCTGGCCGCGGCGGGCTACCGGGCCGTGGCGCCGTGGATGCGCGGCTACCCGCCCACCAGCATCCCCGCCGACGGCGACTGCCTGGCGCTGACCCTGGCCGAGGACGCCTCCGCCCTCATCACCGCGCTGGGCTACGACTCCGCCATCGTCATCGGCCACGATTGGGGCGCCCTGGCCGCCTACGCGGTCGCCAACCTGGCCCCCGAGAAGGTCAGCAAGCTGGTCACGATCGCCATCCCCCACCCCGGCGGCCTGGTGCCGGGCCCGCGCACCCTGTGGAGCCTGCGGCACTTCTTCTTCTACGCCCTGCCCTGGCTGCCCGAGCGGCACCTGCGGCGGGACGGTTGGGCGGGGGTGCGGGCCATCTGCACCCGCTGGTCGCCGTCCTGGACCATCCCCGACGACGAGTTCGCGCAGGTGGTGGAGGCGTTCGAGGCGCCGGGCGGCCTGGCCGGAGCCCTGCGCTACTACCGCAGCTTCATCCGGCGGGCCCTCTGGCCCCGGGGCCTCAAGACGGCGGCGCTGCTGCAGCGGAAGACGTCGATGCCGGCCCTGGCCCTGG
>CALCXL010000935.1 GCA_937907595.1 uncultured Pseudomonadota bacterium | reverse complement strand
CGAGCCGAGCAGCATCCGTTGAAATCGCGTCATCGCTCCGCCGAACTCCCCTCAATCCCGGATGGGAATTGTCGCACGGCGTCGCCTGCGCGATCCTGGGCCATGCGCTGGCTCCCCCTCTTGCTGCTCGTGGGCTGCGGCCCCCTCTCCTCCCCCCCCACGGCGCCGACGGTCGCCATCGAGCCGGAGTCGCCGACGGCGGACGACGCGCTGCGCTGCGTGATCGTGCAGGAGTCGGTCGATCCCGACGAGCAGGCGGTCACCTACCGCTTCGACTGGGCCGTCGACGGCTCCTGGTTGGGGCTGGACAGCGCCGACCTGAGCGCCGATCAGACCCGCTCGGGGGAGGAGTGGTCCTGCCGGGGCTACGGCGTCGACGAGAGCCTGGAGAGCGAGCCCAGCGAGGCCGCGACAGTGCTGATTCCCTGAGCGTGCGGGGGGCTGGGCGACCGAGCCAATGCGCCCCACGCTGCTAGAACCCGGGACGGCCGTAGACGACGTAGGCCGCGCCGGCGTCCGCCCCCGCCCCGTTGCGCAGCTCGGCGCCGATCAGGAGGTCGGCGAAGCCGTCGCCGTTGACGTCGCCGGCCGCGGCCACCGAGCACCCCGCTGCGTCGCCCACGAACTCGCCCACGAAGATAGCGTCGGCCTCCGCCAGCGATCGGGCCCCGGCGAGCGGGCCGTAGATCAGGTAGGCGGCGCCTCGCCCGATCGCACCGTCGCTGTAGCCCCGGGCGCCCACCACGAGGTCGTCGTAGCCGTCGCCATCGACGTCCCCGGCGATCGCCGCGGAGATCCCCGCCTTGTCGTTGAATGCAACCCCGCTGAAGGTGGCAGCCGCGTCCCCAGGGGTCAGCAGCCCCGAGACGGGTCCATGGACGATCCAGACCAGGCCGGCGCCGGTGTTCGGCTGCGGGGCGGTGACCAGGAAGTCGTCGAAGCCGTCTCGGTTGAGGTCCCCCGCCGCGGCGACGACGCGCCCCGCCTTGTCGCCGGCGGCCAGCCCCTGGATGCGCGCGTCCGCGTCGGCCGGTGTGAGGTCGTGCAGGATCGGCCCAAAAAACAGCCAGGCAGCTCCCCGGTAGGGATCGCTCCCGTCCTCAGCGCGGCAGTTGGGGGCGCCGACCAGGAGGTCGTCGAAGCCATCTCCGTTCACGTCGCCCACCCCGGCGACGGAGGCCCCGGCGGCGCAGAACTCCCCGACGTCGTGGATCGTCGCGTCCGCCGAGGCGAGGTCGCGGTCGCCCGTCACCGGACCGTGGAGCAGGTACACCTTGCCGTCCGCTCGGTAGTCCGGGCCGTAGCCCGGCGCGCCGACGATGAGGTCGGTCGTGCCGTCCCCGTTGAGGTCGCCCCCCACCGCGACCACGGCGGCGTTGTCGTAGAAGTACGCCTCCGAGACGAGCTTGGCGGCCGCGAGCGCCAGGGACTGCGCCCCCATCGCCGTGGCGCGCACCACGTAGGACGCACCGGCGTAGGGGCCGGCGTCGTCGCTCCCCAGGGCCCCGACCAGGAGCTCGGGCAGTCCGTCGCCATCGAGGTCTCCGGCCGCGGCGACGTGGGCTCCGGCCAGGGCGGCGTAGTGCTCGCCGACGTAGGTGGCGTCGGCGTCCGCCAGGGAGTAGGTGCCTTCCAGGGGGCCGAGCACCAGGTGCGCGGAGCCGCCGTGGGTGAAGCGGATGCCGTCCCCAGGCGCGCCGATCAGGAGGTCGTCGAAGCCGTCTCCGTCCACGTCCCCCACGCCGGCGACGCTCGCTCCCGCCTTGCTGCCGGCCGCTTCTCCGAGCAGCGTAAGGTCAGCGTCGGTCAGCGGGATCACCCCCAGGAGCCCGCAGCCGTTGCGGGTGCCGTCGCAGTCGTTGTCGAGCCCGTCCCCGCAGACCTCCGCGAGGGAGGGGTTGGCGGCGGCGGTCCGGTCGTCGCAGTCCCCCGCGCAGACGCGGAACCCGTCGCCGTCGGCGTCTGCTTCGTCGATCGGAGCCGAGCCGTCGCAGTCGGAGTCGACGCCGTCGCAGACCTCCACCGCGCCGGGATGGACGAGCCGATCCTCATCGTCGCAGTCGGTGTCCTCGGGGTAGCCGTCGCCGTCGGCGTCGACGGGCTCGATGTCCTCGGGCCCGGTCAGGAGGTCGCCCCCGTCGTCGATCGGCGGCGGATCGCTGTTCGGCGGAGCGCCCGTCCGGTCCAGGGGCGAGACTCCGGGCGAGCAGGCCACCAGCACCGCGAACAGGGCCAGCAGCGTCAACCGAGCAAGCCAGGCGAGCCCGCCGCGGAGGTCGGCCCCCCCCGGGACGATGCGTGACCCCGAGCCCCTGCTGGTGCTGGTCATCATCGGCTCCCACTCCTCCCGCGCTGGGGTACCCCCCGGGATCGAGCCGTGTCCCAGGCTCGTCCAGCATGGAAATCGTACACCCCCGGCCGGGATCCGCCTCCTGCCGTCCGCCGCCCATGATGCGCGGGGCGATCCCCCGACAACACCACGCCCTTCACCCCCCCACCCGATCCACGCGCAGGTGCGGGCCGGCGACGGTGCAGCGCAGCGGCCGCTCCGCCACCCACCAGGGGCGCTCGCCGATCACGTCCAGGCGGCCCACCCCGCCCTCGCTCGTCGCCTCCAGGCGGCCGACCGCGTGGCTCTCCTGGCCTCCGACGTCGAAGACGAAGCGGCCCGCCCAGGTCCCGTCGAAGGGCCGCCGCAGGTCCGGGATCGCCGGCGAGAAGGCCGCGTGGAACACCGGCGTGGCCCGCCCGAACTGGTGCACGGTGACGCTGTGCAGCTCCCCGTCGACGAAGCTCCAGCGCAGCGTGCGCAGGGGGTCCCGCAGGACCAGGTCCTCGCCCTCGCGTTGCCAGGGCACCGCCACGTCGCCGAAGCGCATGCGGTCGCCTTCGACGCGGAGATCGCCCACCGCCAGCCCGCCCTGACCCTGCCGCAAGGCGACGGCCATGGGCACCAACCCCAGGGCCCGCCGCAGCGCCCGGGGCTGGCCGCCGATGTGGATGCTCCCCCGCCCCAGGTCCTGGTGGCTCAGGTCCAGCGCCGCCATCGCCTGCTCCCGGCTGTGCTCCACCGCCGAGCCCGAGCGCAGCCGGCGCGGGCTCCGGGGGGGCGGGCCGTGGTACCGGGCGCGCACCGCGTCGCCGTCGTGGTTGGTGTAGGCCAGGCTCACGTCGATGCGATCGGGCCCCAGGTCCGCGTCCACCGCCACGGGTCCGGCGCGGCGGCGCAGGGGGACCTCGGGCAGCAGCGTCGCCAGGCGCTCGGGGGGCAGATCCACCACCAGCTCCTGCGACCCGTCGGCCTGCCGGCTGTCCTTGCACAGCCACAAGGGCCCCTCGGGGGTCCGAAGCTGCGCGTACTCGTGCATGTTCCAGGCGGGGTGATCGCTGACCAGGACCAGGTCCAGGTCGTAGGCGACGCCGAAGGGGATCAGCGGGGGCGTCGGCGGTCCATCGGGAGCGGGCGCGCCGTAGCTCACCCCCGACGGGCCCACCGGGAAGCCCCGCTGCCGCTGCCAGGGATCCAGCGCCGGCCCCGCGGGCCGCAGCCGCCACAAGGTCTTGAGCCCCACGAAGTCCGCCATGCCCCCAGCCTACCCCGTCGACCGGCCGCCACCCCATCGCGCCCGGCCGCGCCCCCGGCTACCGTCGCCCCATGCAGTACCTCCACACGATGATCCGCGTGCTCGACCTGGACGCCGCCCTGCACTTCTTCTGCGACCTGCTGGGCCTGGTGGAGATCCGCCGGCGCGACCACGAGGGCGGCCGCTTCACGCTGGTCTTCCTGGCGACGGGCCCGGGCGAGCCCACCATCGAATTGACCCACAACTGGGACCAGGAGGAGCCCTACGGAGGCGGCCGCAACTTCGGCCACCTGGCCTACGCCGTCGAGGACATCTACGCCCTCTGCGCCCACCTGGCGGCCAACGGCGTGACCATCCACCGGCCCCCCCGGGAAGGCCGCATGGCCTTCGTGCGCTCCCCCGACGGCATCTCCGTGGAGCTGCTCCAGCGCGGCGACGCCCTGCCGCCCCAGGAGCCCTGGGCCTCGGCCCCCAGCGTCGGCAGCTGGTGATCGGGACTCCCCGCCGCTGATCGGGTGTCCGGTCGGCAATGCGGGGGCCCGGCTTGCGTAGCCCCTGCCACAGGCGATGATCCCCCCGGAGGAGCCATGGACGACGACAAGCGCTTCAAGCTGAAGATCGACCCCGACCAGATCGAGGAGAGCTTCCGCGAGGCCGGCGAGCGCATCAAGCGCATGGCCGGCGACCACCGCTACAGCAAGGTGCGGCTGTCCTGGCGGGGCAAGGCCCTGGGGCCGGACATCCCCCTGGGGCTGTTCATCGCCGGGCAGGCGGCCAGCGTCTGGGCGGCGGGGCCCCTGCGGCTGCTGCTGGTGAACCTGGGCGTGGGCTCCATCATCGACGTCGAGCTGGTCAACGCGGCCGACGTGGAGGTGGCCCGGGGCCGCGACGCCTTCATGGAGGGGGAGGTCGAGGAGGCCGAGGCCGCCTACCGCGAGGCCCTGCGCATGCGGCCCGGCGACTTCTCCGCGCGCTACAACCTGGCCGTCCTCCTGCGGGTGCGGGGTGAGAAGGCCGACGCGAAGGCCCTGCTGGACGCGGCGCTGGAGGAGCCCCCCGAGGGGCACCCGGAGCTGGAGAAGGCGCGCGCGCTCCACGAGAAGCTGGGCGGCGGGGGCTGATCCCGGTCGGCGACGTCGACGCTCGCCGTCACTCCTGAAAGCAGGGCGAGTCGAAGGTGAGCTCCTGGGCCGACCACTCCCCCAGGTCCCCCCAGCCGCCCACCTGGGATCGCAGGCGCCCGCGATCGTCCCGGCTGTAGGTCGCCTCCCGGCCCTCTTGCCCGTCGACGATCTCCACCATGCGGAGCACGCGCCCGGCCCCGTCGTTGTCCCGGGTCCAGCGGGCGCGCTCCAGCAGGTCGCCGCCGTCGATGGCGTCGAAGCGACGGACCTCGCCCACACCCCCGTCCTCCCACAGGTAGGTCATCTGCGTCAGCAGGCCCGTGGTCTCCGCGGCGTCGATGGTCCAGCTGAGCGCGCGGCCGTCGTTGGCGTACTCCCAGGTCCAGATCGTCAGGTCCTGGCCGTTGTTGCGGCGATCGACCTCCCCGCGGTGCTGCAGCAGCGATCGGCTGTAGTCCCAGCGCCAGGCGGTCAGGGTGCGGGCGCTGTCGTCGTCGGGCCCCTCCTCCCGGGACTCGGGGTTGCCGCGATCGTCCCAGACGGTCTCCACCCGGAACGTGCTGGGATCCTCCGGCGGGTCCCCGCCGTTCTCCGTCTCCGTCTCCCGCAGCAGCGCCGGGTGCCCCGCGGCGTCGTACTCGACGGTGCGCTGGAAGTCGGTGAAGCCGTTGCGATCGCGGTCCTGCGACTCGGTGACGGTGCAGTCGGCCCGACCGGGCTCCAGGCTGGCCAGCTTCTGGAACGTGGGGGTCGGATCCCGCTCGGCTGCGCAGCCCATCAGGGCCAGCGCCAACAGCGGGGCCGCGCGCATCACCGATCCAACAGCTCCAGGTCGTCCACGCGCACCTGGCGCTCCCGGCCCCCGAAGGCCACGCGGGCCACGCGGCTGGTGGACATGACCACGAAGCCCTGGCCGTAGGTGGGGTGCTTGACCGGCGTGTTGCGATCCAGCGCCTCCCCCGGCTTCTTGCGCACGGGCTCCGCCTTGCGGCGGGTGGGGGCAGCGCGGGCGGTGCGGCGGAGGGAGCGATCGGCCCGCACGCCGACGGGGGCCTCCTGCCCGGCGGCCAGGGCGCGGGTGGCGCTCTGGGCGGTGAACTGCTGGATGGTGGCGTAGCGCAGGGGCGGCGGCAGGGAGCCGACCGTCACCTGCTCGTGCTCGGCGGCGTCCGGCTGGAGGATCACCTCCACGCGCTGGCCCAGCTCGTAGTCGCTGTCCCGCGACTTGCGGAAGCGCAGGAAGCGGCCGGAGTCCGTCTCCACCGCGCCCTGCCGAAGGTCTTCGCGGTACCAGAGGATGGCGCCTTGCTCGCGGGTGGCCGACATGCAGCGATCCAAGCCCAGCGCCGCCCGGGACGCAAGGCGGTCAGGCGAGAAGCTGCTCCAGCCAGGGAAATACCGGCATCAGCGGGCCGGAGTTCCGCACGAACCGGTGCAGCAGGTCCGGCCGCCCCTCCAGGAGCTGCAGCCAGGCCAGCAGGGCCCCGTCGGCCCGCTCCCGCTCCATCTCCAGGGCCAGATCGCGGCTGCGCCCGGCGATGGCGTCGCAGACCACCAGGCCGATGCCGGCCTCGGGCAGCTCCTGCAGGACCGCCTCCAGGACCGCCTGGGCGTCGTCAGGGGCGTCGCTGAGCAGCAGGGCCTGGGCCAGGCGCACCGCCGATCGGCCCCGCGGGGGATGGCCCACCAGCGCGCGCAGGGGGGCCACGGCCTCGGCGTGCTCCCCGGCCAGCAGGGCGGCCTCCCCCTGGGCCCGCAGCAGCTCCTCGGTCTCCCCGTACCGGGCCCGCAGGTCGACGGCGAGGGCGCGGCGGTCGGAGCCGGTGCGCAGGCTCAGGGCGGCGAGCAGGGCCTCGGGGTCCCGGGGGGCGGTCTCCAGGGCGGCGTCCACGTCCTCCAGCGCCTCCTCGAAGCGGCCCTGGGCCAGGGCGACGCGGGCCAGACCCAGCAGGGGGCGGGTGAGAACGAGCTGCGCGGTGGGGTCCTCGCCCAGCTCCAGGCAGGCCTCGAACTCGTCGATGGCCTCGTCCAGGCGATCGCACTCCTCCAGCCACTGCCCCCGAGCCAGGTGCAGGGCGGCCGAGGGCGCCACCAGGGGGGCCAGGACCTCGACGTGCTCCAGGGCCTGGGGCGGCTCAGCGCGCGTCGCCTGGACCAGGAGCACCACCAGGTCGCCGCCCCAGGGCGAGCGCTCGTCCAGGGGGCCCAGCCGCCGCAGCGCCGCCTCCGCGGGGGGCGCGGCCTCCTGCATCAGGGCGGCGTCGTCCCAGAAGCGCGCCAGCTCCAGCCGCTTGAAGTGGGAGTAGAGGTCGTCGGGGTCGGCGGCCACCATCGCCGCCAGCGCCTCGCCGTCGCGCTGCAGCTTGCCCCGCTCCCGCGCCCGCTCGGGCAGGTAGCCCAGGTGCTCCACGGGGCTGTGCAGGGCGGCCAGCTCCAGGCCCTCGGCGCGCAGCATGGCCTGGACGCTGGCGAAGGCGTCCTCGTGCAGCGGGTGGGTGTAGGCGATGCCCGGCCGGCGCCGGAACAGGCGCAGCAGGGGCACGTCGCGCACGTGGCCGTGGGCCAGCAGGTTGCGCAGCAGCAGGGTGGCGGCGCCCACGGCGGGCTCGGCGCAGAGGGCGCGCAGCTCCGGGGCGAACCCGGGTCCGGGGCGCTCGTCGGGGTCCAGGATCAGCAGCCAGTCCCCCGTGGCCGCGGCCAGGCTGGCGTTGCGGGCCGCCGCGAAGTCGCCGGTCCAGGGGCGCCGCAGCACGCGGGCGCCGGCGGCCTGCAGGATCTCCACCGTGCGGTCCGTCGAGCCCCCGTCCACCGCCACCAGCTCGTCCCAGGCCCCATCGCAGGCGGCCAGGAAGCCGGGCAGCATGGCCTCTTCGTCCTGGACGATCAGGCAGAGGGAGACGCGATCGACCACCGCTCAGCGCCGGGCGGCGGTGTGCACCAGCGGCTCGATGCGCAGGTGCTGGATCTCCGAGCGCGGGTCGCTCAGGCGCAGGACCCATCGACCGATGGGCGCCTCCGGGTCGCCGTTGCGCACCACGACGACGGGCTTGAGCTCCACGGCGTTGACCGACAGGCGCAGCTTCTTGCCGTCGAACCACATCTGCACGTAGTTCGGGTTGCCCACCTCCCCCACGATCCAGTCGCCCTCCAGCCGCTCGTTCAGGCGCTCGGCGCCGCGCACCTTCACGTCGCCGCCGTTCTCGAAGCGCACCAGGAAGCCCAGGTCCGGGAAGTCGAGCTCGTGGGTGGAGTAGCGATCCGGGCAGGTGATGACGTAGTTGACGTAGAAGGTGCCGACGGCCCAGCGCGCGCTGATGTCCTCGCTCACCTCCGTCAGCCGATCGGCGGTCACGACCCGGTGCACGATGGGCCGCTGCGTGCCGTCCGCGGCGGCGGTGGGGGCGGGGGTCGGCTCGGCGTCGGGGGCACGGGCCGGGCGCCGCTCCTTCGCCTTGAGCGCCGTCTGGCGGGCCTGCTCGCGGCGGCGCTGCATCTCCTCCTTCTGGTCGCGCGCGGACTCGATGGAGGCGACGTGCTCCTCGTAGCGCTTCTTCGGCGCTCCGCGCTCGGGCGCCAGCTCCCAGGTCTCCGCCTTGTGGGCCTCCAGCTCGCCGCTGTTGAGCACCCGCTCGCCGTCGCCCACCCAGTAGACGCCGTTGGGCAGGAGCAGGAAGAGGTTCTGGGCGTTGGCCTCCGAGCCCTCCTGCACGATGGTGGGGAGCTGATCGACGAAGGACGCCAGCAGCGGGTCCGCCGGGGGCGGATCGGCCAGGGGAGGCAGGAGCTTGCCACCCTCCAGGTCCAGCTTGACCACCGTGAAGTTCCGCTCGATGTAGCGCACGCGGCCGTCGATGCGGCGGTCCCAGCCGCCGTCCACGCCGCCGTCCCAGTGCCAGGACTCCTGCTCGCGGACCGTCAGCCCCTCCTTCAACCAGTTGTACGAGGCCAGGGCGTTGCGCTTCTCCCACCAGAGCGCGGCCAGGGCGTAGTAGACCTCCCCCTTGCCCTTGCCCGCGGGCAGCTGCAGGGCCTCGCTGAAGGCCTCCTCCGCCTTGCGCAGGCTGCGCGACTCCAGGAAGGCCCAGCCCGCGCCGAGCATCCGCACCAGCCGCGGATCCTCCTCCTCCTCCACCGCCTGCGCCGCCGCGTTGGGCGGGGCCAGGATCAGCAGCGCGAGGAGCGCCAGCAGCAGGGTCTGGGGTCGAGTGGACATGGGGTCGCTGAATCTACCGTTCGGCCGGCGGCGAGGCCAACCCCGCGCCGCTCCCCTTGCAGGACCGGGGCCCCCTGAACCGGTGGTCAGCCCCGGCATCGCCTGCCCAGAAATCGCCACTACAGCAGCCGCACGACGGGTTCGTCCCGCATCAGGGTCTTGCGGGTCTGCAGATCGGACACCGTCGCGCAGAGCCAACGATCGTCGTTCACGAAGAACGCGATCTCCAGACGCGCGGCCTTGTCCCCCGGCGCGTGCGGCGGGTTGAGCGTGCCCAGCGTGGGGTTGGCGTCGTTCAGCGGCACCACCAGCGACGCGCTGCCCCCCTCCCCGCCCAGCTTGTGCAGCTTGCCCTGGCCGTCGAAGCCGAAGGCGCGCTCGTTGGCGTCGGCCTTGCCCACCTCCGCCACCACCAGCTTGAAGAACTTCTCCGGCTCGCCCAGGGAGCAGGTCGGCACCAGCTGCCGCTTCCAGAAGTCCCGGGCCGTGGGCACCCGGGTGCCGCGGGGGATGATCACCGTGTGCCTGGGCTCGTGGGTGCGGGGGTCGTGGGTGACGAAGGCGTAGTCGTGCACGATGAAGTCGCTCTGCTGGAACGCGTCCGCGCCGAAGGCCGACGCGCCGTAGGCCACGGCCTCAAAGGGCTGCCAGGCCCGCACGCGGTCGCGGCCGAAGCGCTGCTCGAACACCGCGTAGACGTCGGGCAGCAGCGTGGAGCCGCCGACCATCAGCACGTCGTCGATGTCGTCGGGCCCGATGCCCCGCTCCCGGGCCTGCAGCAGGACCTCGTCGACGCAGGCGCCCAGCTGCTGGTAGAGCCCGCGCTGCTCCAGCAGGGCCACCAGGCGCCCTCGGTCGAACTTCAGGGCCTCCGTCTTGCCCCGCAGGCGCTGCTCGAAGAGGGCGATGTCCTCGGGCGGCGTGACCGCGAAGGTCTCCTCGGGCCGGAAGAAGACGGCCTCCTTGACCCGGCGGGCCTCCAGCAGCATCAGGCGGTACCAGAAGGCCTGATCCCCCGGGCCCTGCTCGTCCAGGCGGTAGCCCAGGGTGTCGGCGAAGTCCGCGAGCAGCCAGCGGTCCACCAGGTCCCCGCCGACGGCGCGGCCGGCCTTGGCCACGACCTCGCAGTTGCCCTGGGCGATGCCGCGCGCGCTGATGTCCACCAGCGCCAGGTCCAGGGTCCCGCCGCCGAAGTCCACCACCAGGACCCGCTTGTCCGCCTCCAGCCCCACGCCGTAGCCGATGGCCGCGGCCACGGGCTCGTCGATGAAGTGCAGCGTGCGCACGCCCAGCCGCTGACAGATGCCGGCGACCTCCGCGCGGTAGGTCTCGTAGGCGTCGACGGGCGCGGTGACGACCAGCTCGCGCACGTGCTCGCCCGTGGCCTTCTTGACCTCCACCAGCAGCTGCCGCAGGAAGTGCTGGGCCATGTCCCGGGCGGTGTAGCGCTGGTCCCCCATCCGGCAGAGGTGGCGCAAGGGGGCGCGGGCCAGGGCGTGCTTGAAGCGCGGCGCGAAGCCCGGCCGCACCGAACCGTCGTTCGCCTCCAGCGCCGGCCGACCGATCATCGCCTGCTCGCCCACCAGGGCGCGCCTCATCAAGAACGGGCGCGCCCCGACACGATCCCAGAAGCCCAGGTCCGCGCGAAGCTGCGTGGCCGAGGGCACCAGGCGCGGAGCCTCCAGGTCGTCAGCCCCGTCGGGGCGGCGACAGACGGCCGGAAGCTCCAGCAAGCGCGGGCGGTGAGCGGCCGCGTCCCACCGGGCGAGCCCGGTGTTGGTGGTTCCCAGATCCAGCGCCCAGCGAGTCATTCCCGATCAGGATCGCCCGCCTGCGCGGGGGACGCCAGCCCGGGAGACGGGATCGCTACTGCTCCTCGGCCCAGGTGAAGACGATGCCGCGACGATCCAGCGAATCGTTGACCGCCAGGCGGATCTGCTCGCGCACCTCCGGAGCCGGAAAACGGGGCGGCTGGATGAAGAGGCGGCCCGAGGAGGGGCACTTCGACGTCAGCCAGACGTAGGGCGCACCGATGCCCAGGTCGACCGTGTAGGACTTCCAGTGCAGGGTGGTGCCGCGGCGAAAGACGCCGTTGTGCGTCCAGGACAGGGCGCCAATGCTCCCTGTGACGACCTGGTAGTGGGATCCGATCAGCATGCGTTCTCCTGCGCTCGGGCCGGCGCACCCTGCAGAAACCAGATTGGAGCGGGGGCGCCGAGCGGCCGGCGGGTTTTAGGACGTTTTGGCCCGGGCTTCAAGCCCTGCGGCTCCATACGACGAAGGCAAAGCCCTCGTGAGGCTCCCGCGAGGTCTCCTGCCAGCGCGCAGGGTCGCGGGGGGGAAAGAACGTATCGCCGGCGGGGGCCTGGTCCACCTCGGTCAGGATCAGGGACGTGGCCAGGGGCATGGCGGCGGCATACAGGGTGGCGCCGCCGATGATCCGGGGCGCGTCGTCCTCCTCCCGGGCCAGGGCCAGGGCCTCCGGCAGCGAGCCGACCACCTCTGCGCCCTCCAGGCGCAGGCCCGGCTGGCGGCTGAGCACGATGTTGCGACGGTTCTTCAGGGGGCGCCCCAGGGAGTCCCAGGTCTTGCGGCCCATGATCACCGCGTGGCCCACCGTGTTGCGTCGGAAGTGCCGCAGATCCTCCGGGATCCGCCAGGGCAGGTCGCCGTCGACGCCGATGACGCCGTTGCTCCCCACCGCCGCGATCATCACGAGATCCTTCACACCGCCACCGCCGCCTTGATGTGGGGGTGCGGGTCGTAGCCGCTGAGGGTGAAGTCGTCGAAGCGGAAACCGAAGAGGTCCGTGACGTCGGGGTTGAGGGTCATGATCGGCCGGGTGCGGGGAGCGCGGGCCAGCTGGGTGTGGGCCTGCTCGACGTGGTTCGAGTAGAGGTGCACGTCGCCAAAGGTGTGCACGAATTCGGCCGCCTGCAAGCCGGTGACCTGGGCGATCATCAGCGTCAGCAGGGCGTAGCTGGCGATGTTGAAGGGCACGCCCAGGAAGACGTCGGCGCTGCGCTGGTAGAGCTGGCAGCTGAGCTCCCCGTCCTGGACGTGGAACTGGAAGAGCGTGTGGCAGGGGGGCAGGGCGACCTGATCGGCCTCCTTGGGGTTCCAGCCGGTGACCAGGTGGCGGCGGGACCAGGGGTTGCCGGTGAGGGAGTCGAGCAGGCGCTGGAGCTGGTCCACGCCGTCGTCCGCGTAGGTCCCGTCGGGCTGCAGCGTCGCCCCGAAGTTACGCCACTGGTGGCCGTACACGGGGCCCAGATCGCCCGCCGCCCGGCCGAAGCGCGCGCACTGCT
>CALCXL010000934.1 GCA_937907595.1 uncultured Pseudomonadota bacterium | reverse complement strand
AGATGTAGGCGCCGTGGCCCTCAACGATGCGGATCTCCAGGCCGTCCAGGTGCGGCCGCGCGGCCTCGATCGCCCCCTCCAGGGAGCGGATGCAGTCCTTGAACTCCCCGCGCACATAGACGAAGGCCACCTGCGCCCCCGCCACGAAGGCGGCGATGGCCATGCCCTCCAGCATCAGGTGGGGGCGACGGAGCATCACCTCCCGGTCCTTGAAGGTCCCGGGCTCGCCCTCGTCGGCGTTGACGACGACGTAGCGGGTGGTCTCCGTCTGGCCCCGCACGGCCTTCCACTTGAAGGCGGCGGGGAAGCCTGCGCCTCCGCGGCCCTGCAGGCCCGAGGCGTCGAGCTCGGCCAGAACGGCGTCGGCGCCCACCGATCGGGCCCGGTGCAGCGCGGCCCAGCCAGGGTCGTCGGCCCCGGCCAGGTTCATGGGCAGATCGGGGTCGTCGGGGGTGACTCCGCCGCGCTCGCCCCAGGCCACCAGCTCCAGGTCGTGATCCAGGGCCACGGGGCCGCGATCGCACTGGCCAAGGCAGGAGACGAGCTCGACGTCTTCGCCTTTGGAGCGCAGGTCGGCGGCCAGGTCATCGGCGCCGGCGAGCTTGCAGGACGGGCTCTGGCAGACGCGGAAGCGATCGCCGGGGGCGCGGAGCAGGGAGTAGAAGCTGGCGACGCCGTGCACGTCGGCCTCAGGCACCCCGGTCTCCGCGTGGACCTCAGCGGCCACGCCCGGCCGCGCGCCGCCCTTGTCCTGGAGCAGGTCGAGGATGTGGAACCGGGTGGCGCCCTTCTTCTCCATCCCGGCGTTCTACCACGGACCCCTCGGCGCCCACGTCGGCCGTTGGGGGGCGCGGACGACGGAGAGCCGAACGGGATCGGGGCCAACCCTCTCCGCGGTCCGGACTCGCGGGCGTCGCGAAGACGGGCGAGCAGTAGGGGCCCGGGCGTCGCCCTCGGTATCCTGCGGCGATGCTCGACTCCGCCCGCCGCACCCTCGGTCCCTACCGCTTGATCCGGCGCGTGGGCCGCGGCGGCTTCGCAGAGGTCTGGTTGGCCGAGCGGGACGACGCGGACGGGGAGGTCCGGCAGGTCGCCCTCAAGATGGTCGACGTGGCCGAGGGCAGCGGCGAGGGCGCCCGGCCCGACGCCCTGCTGCGGGAGGCCCGGCTGGTCTCCTGGCTGAAGGACCCCTGCATCGTCGCGGTGGAGGCCGCGGACATCGAGGGCGACACCGTCTGGATGGCCATGGAGTACTGCGACGGCGGCTCCGTGACCTCCCTGCTCAAGCGCCTGCGGCAACGCGGGCTGCCGATGCCGCCGTCGGTGGCCCTGCGGATCGGGCGGGACGTGGCGCGGGCGCTGGCCGCCGCCCACAGCGCGAAGGACCCCCAGGGCGAGCCGCTCTGCGTCGTGCACCGGGACCTGAAGCCGGGCAACGTCCTGCTGACGAAGGCTGGCAAGATCAAAGTCTGCGACTTCGGCATCGCCAAGGCCACCGACGAGACCAACGTGACGGGCACGGGCCTGCTCAAGGGCACCGCGTCCTACGTGGCCCCGGAGCTGTGGCACGACGTGCGGGCCTTCAGCCCGGCCAGCGACGCCTTCGCCCTGGGCACCCTGCTGGTGGAGCTGCTGACCCTGGAGCGGCTGCACGCGGGCGGGGCCATGCCGATGGTGTACCGGCGGATCGTGGAGGGCACGGGCCGGGAGGACGCGGCGAAGGTGCAGCGGACCTGTCCGCCGGTCGTCCCGCTGGTGGAGGCGCTCCTGGCGCGCGATCCGGCCGCCCGGCGACGGGATCTGGCGGGGGTGGCCGACGAGCTGGACGCCGCGCTGAAGGCCCTGCCCGGGCCCGCGAATCCGGGGCTGCTGCTGCGCCTGTTGGACTGCGCCGACGGCACCGCCACCTCCCCCACCGGGCTCCCGCTGCGGGTGGGCCACGCCTGGAAGGTGCTGGTCAAGCGGATCCTCGACGTGGATCTGCTCCTGATGCCGGGGCCAGCAGGCAGCGAGCAGGCATGGGAGCTGGCCATGCACCCCGCCACCGAGGAGCCGGCCGACGACGACGAGCCTCCGATCGGTGGCTTCGGTCCGCCCGAGCTTCGGACCAGCGGTGCCGCGCTCCCGGCGGTGGCCGACCCGGACGTCCCGGGGAGCGAGTCCTCCCTCCTCGCCGTGGCCGCCGAGCCGCCCGCAACCGACGGGGGTGATCCCGGGGAGGCGGGCGCCACCGCCCTGTGGTCGGGCCCGGTCGGCGGCGAGCTGATCGCGGCGGCCCGGGCGCGGGTGGCGGCAGCCGACAAGGAGCAGGCCGCCCGCACCGCTTCAGGCTCCTTCAAGCGGGGCGGAGAACCGCCGGCATCACGCGACGACGACGAGGCCTACGACGACGAGTACGACGACGACGATCCACCGCCCCCCGGTGGATCGCAGACGGTGTCCTACACGGACCTGGTGCCCGCCTCCGAGGGCCGGATGCCCGCGGCGGCGGACCTGGCCCCGGCGGCGGCTGATCGCTCGGGCTCGCGCCGCGCGCCGGCCGCCCCGAAGGCGAGCCCAACCCTGCCCTGGCCGCTGATCGGCGCTGCGCTGGGGCTGTGGCTGATCCTGGTGGTGCTGGTGGTGCTGATCGCGTCCTGATCGCGACCCGCAGCCGCCCGGTCGACGGACCCTCAGCCCCCCGATCGACGGACCCTCAGCCCCCGCCCATCGCCCGACGCAGCCGGTCCTGGGCCTCGGCGTCGCCAAGTCGCTCGGCCAGGCCCAGGGCCAGGTGGCCCACGTCGACGGCCAGGGGGGACTCGCCCGCGTCCCGCGCCGTGGTGGCCGCGCGCTCCAGCAGCCAGAGCAGGTCGGGATCCGGCGGCAACGCGGGGTGGGCCGCCAGCGTCTCCAGGGTGTCTTCGGCCGCCTCCCACGCCTCGTCCTGGGCCTGGAAGACCAGGCGCAGGGCCTCGATGTAGAGCCGCAGGCCGTGCGCGGTGCCTGGGGGCAGGAGGCGGTCCAGCTCCGTCAGCCGCCGCCGCGCCCCCTTCGTGCGCTCCAGCGCGAGCTCGGTCAGCGCGAGGTTGACCAGGGTGACCAGGGTCTCGCTCGTCAGACCGTAGGCGTGGGTGACCGCGAAGGCGGTGGAGTACTCCCGGCGCGCCTGCCGCAGATCGCCGCGCGCGCGCGCCAGTTCGCCCAGGCTGATCCGCGTGACCGCCGCCTCCCCGCGCAGGCCCACCTCCTCCAGCCGGGTCGCGGACTGCCGCAACCAGCCCGCCGCCTCCTCCTGCTCTCCGCGGAGCAGGGCCACGTTGCCCAGCTCCCGCAGCGCCGCGCCCTCCACCGCCGCGACCCCCAGCTCCCGCGCCAGGGCCAGGGTGGCCTCCAGCTCCTGCGCCGCCCGGTCCCGCAGGCCCGACGCCCGCAGGCAACGGGCCAGCAACCAGCGCGCCCACATCGTCTCCCGCTGCGCGCCTGCGGCCTCGGCCTCACGCAGCGCCCGCTCCAGCTCGGGCAGGGCCTGCTCCCTCAGCCCCTGGCGGGTCAGCGCGTCTGCGGCCAACAGGCGGGCACGGGCCACGCCGACCGCGTCCCCCACCGCCGCGAAGCCCTCCACCGAGCGTTGCGCCGCCGCGCGGGCCTCCACCAGCGACAGCCGGAGCAACAACACCGCGGCCTGCGCCTCCCGCCACGCCGCCGCGTCTTCCGCGCGGAGCAGGGCGGGATCCAACGTCGCCAGACCGGCCTCGGCGCGGTCGATGTCCCCCGATTCCCGCGCGCTGCGCGCCGCCCCCACCACCACCCGCACCCGCGAGGGGTCGGCCTCGCCCACCCCGGCGGCATCGGCCGCAGCCAGGGCCTCGTCCCAGGCCTGCTGGGCTGCGTCCGAGTCGACGCGCGCCAGGGACGTCGCCGCCGACTCCAGCAGCTCCAGGGCCTCCGCCGCGTCGCCCGCATCCAGCAGCAGCGCCGCCGCCGCCCGGAGCCGGCCCGGACCGTGATGCTCCTCCGCCACCAGCGCCGCCGCGCAGGCCCGGCGAAGGGTCGGCAGCCCCGGCAGGCCGGCGAGCAGGGCGTCGGCGGCGTGGGCCAGCTCACCGCCTGCGAAGTCCAGGCCCCCCTGCCCGTCCCGCGTCACCAGGCCCGCCAGCAGCAGGGCCTGCACGACGGCGTCCAGCTCGTCCTCGGACCAGCGGTCCAGGCCCTTCCAGGACGCCAGCAGGCGCGAAGGCGGGCAGGGTCGCGGCAGCAGCGCCAGGGCGGCCAGCACGACCTCGCGGCGGGTCTCCTCGGCGCCGTCCACGGTCCCGCTGCCCCGGCAGAAGCCCTCCAGGCGGATCAGCCCGACCTGCGGCGCGTCCAGCTGCACGGTGCCAAGGGTCTCGTCGGCCAGGGCCGACAGGTCCGCCAGATCCAGCTCCTCGGTGTCGTCCGGGGCCAGGCCGCCCATGGGGAAGTCGCCCGAACAGAGCAGACGGGCCGCCTCCACCGCCCGCGCGGCGTTGCCCCGCGCCCGCAGCGCCACCGCCGGGATCCGGGGGGTGACGACGGCCAGATCGGCCAGGATCTCCCCCAGGTGGGCAGCGGTGAGGGGGCCGACGTGCAGCCGGGGCCAGTGCTCCTCGGGCAGGGCCTCCAGGGGTCCCTCCTGGGGCTCGTAGAGCAGCAGCAGCGGGTAGGGCCTGGCGCGCGCGCTGAGGGCGAGCAGGGCCACGAAGGCCGCGCCCGCCTTGCCCCTCGGCCGCTCCTCCCAACTGCAGCAGACCAGGCCGCGGCGGGCCTCCAGGCGCAGGACCAGCTCCGTCCAGGCCACCCGCTGGGCGAGAGCCTCCCGGGCGTCGGCGGCGGGGCGATCCTCCTGGGCGTCCGGATCCAGCCAGCCGGCCAGGGCGTCGCGGGCCGCGGGATCGGGATGCCCCCGGGACGCCAGCCACCGGCCCAGGCGCTCGTTCAGCTCGGCGCCGCTCGTGCGTCCCAGGACCAGGAAGGTGCGAAGGGCCGCCGCAACCGCCTCCGTCGGCGACGTCGTTCGATCCGGACGCACCCGGAGCGTGCGCGCGGCGCCGTGCTGGTGCAGCAGCCCGCAGAGCCAGGCGGTCAGCCGGCTCCGGCCCTGCCCCGCTTCGCCGGTGAGCACCAGGGCCTGGGGCTCCAGGCAGGCCCGCTGCGCTGCGGTCCACAGGCGCGCACGCTCCGCCTCCCGGCCCACCAGCAGCGGCTCGCGAACCACCGCCAGGGCCGCGGTGGGGGGGAAGGGCCGGGGATGGCGCGCCGCGGGGGGCGACCTGGGCAGCCGGGTCGCCGGGGCCAGGGCGCGGCTGGAGTCCAGGGTGTCGTGGCCCGCCGTCGGCAGGGGAAGCGGGGGCAGCTCAGGCTCGCCGAAGAGGGCGACGCGCAGGTCCGAGGCCAGCTCGAAGCGATCGGCGCGGTCGGGGGCGATGAGGCGGGCGACGACGTCGGGCAGGGACGCGGGCCACGCGCCCTCCTCGGGCAGCTCCAGGCGCCGGTGCCGGCCCTCGGCCTTCGCCAGGAGCAGGGCCGCGCCGCCCACCGCCCAGGGCGATCGGCCCGACACCAGCTGGTGCAGGATCACCCCCAGGGCGTACAGGTCCACGCCGGGGTGGATGAGGGTCGGGTCGTCCTCGAAGGACTCCGGCGGCATGTACAGCAAGGTGCCGGCCATGAGCCGGGTCGACCGGTAGTCGCGCCGCCCCTGCAGGACCTTGGCCAGCCCGAAGTCGGCCAGCAGGGCGCGCACCCGGCCCGCCTCGTCGCTCTTGAAGAGGATGTTCTCCGGCTTGACGTCCCGGTGCACCAGGCCCCGGGCGTGGGCGTAGGCCAGGCCGTCGACCAGGTCCTCGAGCCACGGCGCAACCTGCTCCCAGGTCAGGCCGCCGCGCTCCAGCGGGCGGGAGAGGGAGCCCAGGTTGGCGTAGTCCATCACCAGGTAGGGGGTGCCCGCCGGATCCAGACCCGCGTCGAGCACCTGGACGAAGCTGGGGTGCCGCAGGGAGGCGGCCGCACGCAGCTCCACCAGCACCTCGCGGGCGCCGGGGCCCGAGCCCCGCTGGAAGGGCACCTTGACGGCCACCTGCTGCCCGAGCACCGAGTCGGTGGTGCGGTACACAGCGCCGAAGCCGCCCGAGCCCAGCAGGCGCAGATCCGGCGAGTAGCGTTGCGGCAGCTGGATGTTCGCGCTCAAGGGCCCCGATCCTGCCGCTCCGGGGCCGAGCCGTCCACGCGAGCGCGCCCGATGCGGCGATCGGCGCCCTCGCGCAGGCGGCGGCCGACCCACCGGGCCGCGATCCAGCGTCCAGAGCGGCGGGCAGGCCCCTCTGCGCCCTCGACCGATCGTCGCACGCAGCCTACGATCGGGCCTGGACGGCGGCCCAGGTTGGGACCGCGACCGCCCCGAGGGCCCTGCATGCGACCTTCCGCCCTGCTCCTCCTCGTCGGCTTCGCGGCGTCGGCCTGCACCCCCGAGCCCGACCCCGGGACCGAGGACCCGACCCCCGGCCCCTCCCACCCTTGCTACGACGCCTGGGGCCCGCTGCCCGCCGACGGCCGCCTGCACGTGGACGCCTCCGCGGGGGCCGGCGGCGACGGCTCCTTTGGGGCCCCCTTCGACGGTCTGGACGCGGCCCTGCAGGCCTCCCGATCCACCGGCGAGCGCCAGATCGTGCTGGCGGGGGGCGACTACGAGGGCACCTGGCTGCTCAGCGACTCGCAGGGCGACAGCGGCCTGGACATCGCCGGCTGCGGCGCGGACTCCACCCTCTTGCACGGGGTCGTCCTGCCCACCCCCGTTCCCCCGGACGCGGTGGTGGACCTGCTCCAGCCCCTCTTCGACATCACAGGCGCCAGCACCGTCGACGTCGGCCTGCGGGACCTGGCCCTGGTCGGGGGGCGGCGCGCGCTGATCGTGCGGGACGGCGCGGGCGGGGGCGGCCCGATCCTGGTGGAGCGGGTGGCGGTGCTCGACTCGGTGCGGCTGGGTGTGTTGATCGACGGCGCGGCCACGGTCGCCCAGCTGTGGGACGTGCAGATCGAGGGGG
>CALCXL010000933.1 GCA_937907595.1 uncultured Pseudomonadota bacterium | reverse complement strand
GCGGGGGAGCCATCGACAGGCCTGGGCTTGTCGATCTGCCGCCGGATCGTGGAGCTCCACGGCGGCCGGATCGGCTTCGCCAACAACGATCCCGGCCCCGGCGCGACCCTCTGGTTCGAACTTCCGCAGTAACGCTCCTTGACTCGATGTGAATCGCGTTCACAATGTGAACATGATTCATGCCGAGCCCGTCGATCGCCCCACCCGCCGCCGCCAGCAGTCCGTGGACGCCTGGCTGGATGCCGCGCTGGACCTGGTCGCCGACGGGGGCCTCTCCGGGCTGACGATCAAGGGCCTGGCGGCGCGGGTCGACCGGAGCGTCGGCGCGATCTACCGCTACTTTCCCAGCAAGGACGCGCTGATCGTCGCCATGGGCGCGCGGGTGCTGGACGACCTGGCCGAGCGCCTGGACCGGACCACGGGGAAGGACCCGGTGGCCCGCACGCTGGCCATGGTGGGCGAGTACGTCGCGCTGGCCGAGCGCGAGCCCTCCCGCTTCGGCCTCATCCAGGCCCTGGTCGGTGAGCCCCGCCAGCTGTTGGACGGCGAGCACGCCGACGCTGTGGCGGATGCCATGCGGGGCCTGCTCGGGCGGGTCGCCCTGGATCTGGAGGCCGCAGCCCAGGCTGGCCTGCTGCAGACCGGGGACGCCGCCGCCCGCACCGTCCAGCTCTGGGCCGGAATCCACGGCGTGCTCCAGCTCCGCAAGTTCGGTCGCTTCGACGACCGCATGGCCCGATTGACCCCCCTCGCCCTGGACCTCGCCTCGACCCTTCTGCGCGGCTGGGCCGCTCCGGAGACCCCCTGATGCTCTCGATCGCCATCGCCTTCCTGCTCGGCGGGATCGGCTGGACCTTCACCGAATACACCCTGCACCGCTGGGGGGCCCACGAGGGCGCCAACAAGCTGGAGTTCCGGGTGGAGCACCTGGCCCACCACGCCCGCACCAGCTACTTCGCGCCCACCTCCAAGAAGGTCTGGGCCGCCACGCGGGCCGTCGTGCCCATGGCTGCCATCGGCTGGTTCGCCGTGGGCTGGCCCGGGGTGTCCTTCGCCCTGGGCTACGTCCTGGTCTACGGGTTCTACGAGCTGGTGCACCGCCGCATCCACACCCACCCGCCGCGCGGCCCCTACTCGCGCCTGGTGCGCAAGCACCACCTGGCCCACCACTTCGTCAACGCGCGCAGCAACCACGGGGTGACCAGCCCGGTCTGGGACATCGTCTTTCGCACCCGCCTGGACAGCTCGGCGCCGGTGCGCGTGCCCACCAAGCTCGCCCCCTTGTGGCTCTTCGACGCCGACGGGGACGTGCGCTCCGCCTTCTCCTGCGACTACGAGCGGCGCGGTCGACGGGCCCGTGTGAGCTCCCCCCACGCGCCCGACCCGGCCCCGCCGGCCGACGTCGACGGGCCCTCCGCGTCCCTCGATGGGAGCCCGTCTGCCGATCTCGGCCCGGCCCCGACACCGGCCTGATCCGCCCCCTGCGCTCCACGGCGCTTCACTTGCGGGGCGGTCGATGGGAAGCTGCGGGTCACCGCGCGAGCGTGCCCTGGGGAGGGTGGGGGTGCGCCGCGACCCGCGGTGGCAGGAGGCTCGGTGGACTCACACGAAATCACGGTGACCTACGGCTCGCGCGCGGAGCTGGACACCGCGTGGAGCCGCTACATCAAGCACTCCGCCCTGGCGACGCCCATGCACCCGCCCCCCGCCCCCGGCGACGTGGTGACGGTGCACCTGCGGGCCGGGTGGAGCGCAGCGGAGGCGGTGCTGCACGGAAAGGTGGTGCAGGCCACCCCGGCGTTCACGATCCTGGAGCTGGCGCCCCTGGAGCCGGTGGCGATCATGGCCCTCATCGCCCTGGGCCTGACCGAGGCCGCCAGCCTGGCCGCACGGGCCCCCGCCGCCCCGCCCGCCGCGGCAACCCCGCCCGCCGCCGCTCCTCCGCCCCCCGAGCCCGCTGAGTCGACCCTCGACGGCTCCCTGGCCGAGCTGGTCACCGACGCCTTGACGGTGGAGGGCGGCGCCGAGACCGAGCCGGAGCCCGCCCCCGCGCCCGACGACGAGGCCCCGGGCATGGACGACTCCATGGACGAGTCCTGGGCCCTGGGCGCCGCCTCCTTCTCGGCCGTCGCCTCGGGCATGGGCCGCTCCGAGCCCCCCCGCAGCAACCCCCGCATCCAGGCGGTGCGCTTCAACCCCGGCGCGACCGCCGCGCCGCCGCCGGGCACCCGCCCGAAGCTTCGGCCCCCGCCGCCCCCGCCGCCGCTGGAGCCCGCGGTCTCCAGCGCGTCGATGACGCACGACAGCGATCCCCAGGACCCGCGCTTCCTCTCGGGGCTGCACGGGCCGGCGCGGCAGGACACCGAGGCCGCGCTGCCCGCCATCGGCCGCTACGGCGATCTGGGGGAGTCCACCTGGCGCGACGCCCTGCTGCACCTGTTCCTGGACCGGTCCACCGGGGTGCTGGTCCTGCACGGCTTCCGGGAGATCCGCTGGGGCTACTTCGTGGACGGGCTGCCGGTGCACTACGCCGGCGACCACCCCCACGCCGGCGAGTACCTGAGCGACTTCCTCACCGCCGACGGGACCCTGACGGAGGCCCAGTGGAACGACGCCCTGCGCATGCAGAAGCTCTGCGGGGTGCCCGCCGGCCGCTACCTGGTGCAGCGCGGCGTCCTGACGGAGGACCAGCTCCAGGCCGGGCTGAGGTCCCGGGCGGAGCGCATCACCGAGCGGTTGATGGCGGCCAACTTCGGCCGCTGGAGCATGCACAACCTGGAGGGCGTGCGCTTCGCGTTCCCCTACCGCGGGGTGGACGTGGTCCCCCTGGTGTTCGGCGTGGAGCGCCACGCCGCCGAGCGCATGGACGACGACAAGCTGGTCGAGACCATGACCCCCTACTACGACCACCACATCATCCAGGTGGACGCGCGCCTGCACCTGCTGCGGGACCTGCCCTTCCGCGAGGAGGAGCAGGGGGTGGTGGACGAGTACCTGTCGGGCGGCTGGACGATCAAGGACCTGCTGGCCCTGCGCGCCATGTCCGAGCGCCCGCTCCTGCGGCTGCTGGTGGTGCTCAGGAACATGGGGATCATCGACGTCGCGCACGAGGAGGGCGCCCGGGCCCGGCGCAACCGGGCGGAGCGCAAGCTGTTCGTGGCGCTGCGCAACATCACGCGCTGGCCCAGCTTCGAAGCGCTGCACTGCCACTGGACGGCCACCCAGCGGGAGGTGGAGCAGGGGCACCGGGACACGCTGGCCGAGTGGGACGTCTCCCGATTCGACGAGCTGGCCGACGACCGGATCCGGGACCTGGCCCGACAGATCCGCGGCAAGGCCGATGCGCTGTACGAGCAGCTGAAGACCCGCGCGGGCCGGGACGAGCTGCGCAGGGGGAAGATCGACGCGTCCCAGCGGATCATGGCCGCCGACCTGCTCTACAAGCAGTCGGACATGGAGATCTTCAAGGGCAACCTGGGCGTGGCCCGGGTGCTGTTCGAGCGCATGCTGGAGCTGATCCCCCCCGGCCCGGAGGGCCAGGAGTACCGGGAGAAGGCCCGTGAGGGCCTGAAGGACCCCACCATCGCCAACGCCAAGTACCCCGGCGAGGGGTTCCAGGCGGTGTTCAAGAAGCTGGACGCCCTGGTGGCGAAGGAGGACTGAGCAACCGTCTTTGGATGATTGCCGATTTCGGTGACGAATCGGGGTCAGGGTC
>CALCXL010000932.1 GCA_937907595.1 uncultured Pseudomonadota bacterium | reverse complement strand
GCGACGGCGCGCTCCTCATCGACGTAGCGGACGCCGACGGCGACGGCTTCGTGCCCTGCGTCGACTGGGTGGGCGCCGCCTCCACCTCCCCCGACGACTGCGACGACGCCGACCCGGCCACGTACCCATCAGCCCCCGAGCTCTGCGACGCCCTGGACAACGACTGCGACACAATCCTCCCCACCGACGAGCTCGACGGCGACGGCGACCTCGCCCTGGCCTGCGGCACCGACTGCGACGACAGCGACCCCGCCATCTACACCGGCGCCCCGGAGGTCTGCGACGGCATCGACAACGACTGCGACGGCACGACCACCGACGAGGGCGAGGACGCCGACGGCGACACGGTCACCAACTGCACCGACTGCGACGACGACGACCCCGCCCGCTTCCCCGGCAACCCCGAGGTCTGCGACCTGCTGGACAACGACTGCGACGGCGCCCTGCCCGCCGACGAGCTCGACGGCGACGTCGACGGCTTCGCCCCCTGCAACGGCGAGTGCGACGACGCCGACCCCGCCACCTACCCCGGCGCTCCCGAGCTCTGCGACGGCGCCGTGCAGGACTGCGACGGCAGCCTGCCCACCGATTCAGTCAACGGCGAGGACGACGCCGACGTCGACGGCTGGAGGCCCTGCGAAGGCGACTGCGACGACGCCGACCCCAGCGCGTACCCCGCCGCCCCCGAGCTCTGCGACGGCCTGGACAACGACTGCGACGCCACCCTCCCCGCCGACGAAGGCGACGCCGACGCCGACGGCTCCCTGGCCTGCGTGGACTGCGACGACGCCGACCCCAGCTCCTACCCCGCCGCCGCCGAGCTCTGCGACGGCATCGACAACGACTGCGACGGCACGATCCCCGCCGACGAGACCGACGGCGACGCCGACGCCTTCCGCCTCTGCGACGACGACTGCGACGACACCCGCGCCACGGTGCACCCCGGCGCCACCGAGCTCTGCGATGGCCTGGACACGGACTGCTCCAACGGCACCACCTCCACCGAGTCCGACGCCGACAACGACGGCTGGCTGCCCTGCACCCTCCCCCTCGACGCGGAACCCCCATCCGCGGTCCTGGGCGGCGACGACTGCGACAACACCGACCCCGCCACCTGGCCCGGCGCCCCCGAGCTCTGCGACGGCATCGACCAGGACTGCGACGGCCTGATCCCCGCCGACGAGCAGGACGCCGACGGGGACGGCGCGGCGATCTGCGACGGCGACTGCGACGACGCGGACCCCACGCGACACCCCGCCGCCCCCGAGCTCTGCGACGCCATCGACCAGGACTGCGACGGCGACCTCGACGAGGCTTTCGACGTCGACGGCGACGGCTTCACCACCTGCGGAGACGACGGCGACCCCTCCACCTCCTTCGACAACGACTGCGACGACGCCCGCGCCACCGTGCACCCCGGCGCAGCGGAGATCTGCGACGGCCTGGACAGCGACTGCGACGGCGACCTGCTGCTGGACGAGCCCGACACCGACGAGGACGGCTGGGTGGAGTGCGCGCTCGCGCCCGGCCAGGAAGGCGATGCGCTCGGCGGCCAGGACTGCGACGACGACGCCAACACGGCCTACCCCGGCGCCCCCGAGCTCTGCGACGGCCTGGACAACGACTGCGACGACGTCGTGCCCGCCGACGAGGCCGACGACGACGCCGACGGACAGCGCCCCTGCGGGGGCGACTGCGAGGACGACGACCCCGCCATCTTCGCCGGGAACTTCGAGTCCTGCGACGGCCTGGACAACGACTGCGAAGACGGCCCGCTGGCCGACGAGGTGGACGCCGACGGCGACGGCGTCCTGCTCTGCGACGACGACTGCGACGATGCCGACCCGCTGGCGTACCCCGACGCCCCCGAGCTCTGCGACGGCCTGGACCAGAACTGCAACGGCGTGGCCGACGAGAACCTGGACGCCGACGGCGACGGCGTCATCCCCTGCGACGGCGACTGCGACGACGCCGACCCCGACCGGCACCCCGGCGCCACCGAGGCCTGCGACGGGATCGACACCGACTGCGACGGCGTCCTGGATCCCCCCGCCTGCGAGGCCGAGCCGGCTCCCGGCTGCCGGGTGTCCTGCTCCGCCGGGTCCGAGCGCGAGGGCGGCTTCCTGCTCCTGCTGCTGGGCGCGCTGATGACCACGAGGAGGCGACGTGCCTGAGCGAACCGCGATCTGGATCCCGGCCTTGGGCTTCCTCGCCCTGAGCCTCCTGGCCACCCCGGCGGCGCAAGCCGGCGACGCCGACGCCATCGCCCAGGAGGCCTCGGAGGTGAACGACGCCTCCTGCGCCGACGCCACCAGCGACGAGGCCACCCGCACCGCCGACGCCCTGGTCAAGGTGTCCGACGTCTACAGCCGCCTGGCCCAGATCTACGCGGCCGCCGAGGAGCCGCGCCCCGACTACCTGCTCTACTGGCGGGGGGTGCTCGGGCTCTGCCTCGGGCGCGACGAGCTGGCCACGGGCGACCTGCGCAGCTTCGCCGAGGCGTCGGAGGGCGACGCCGGCTACGCGACCCTGCGGCGGGACGCGATGTCCCGGCTCCGTCGCATCGAGGCCCAGGCGAAAGGCGGCCCCGCGCCCCGGGACAACCCGCTGGTGACCGTCGGCTTGCAGGGCGGCTGGGGACGCCTGGGCACCGACGAGGGCTGGAACTACGGCACCGTCCAGCTCGACGCCTCCCTCCGCCTGCGCGGTCCGCTCTCCCTCGCTGTCTCGCTGGGCTTGGGCGTCTCCGAGCCGAACACCAACGGGCGGGGCGACCCGCTGCTCACCGTCGACGGGCGGCCCGAATACAGCGTGCTCACGGTGATCGGCGTCGGCCCCGTCCTGCGCTTCTCCGGCCCCGTGCTGCCCGAGGTCGGCGTCGCGTTCCGCATCGCCCCCGACCCGGCGGGCACCGCCGAGCTCCCGGTCCTCCTCGGCGCGGCGCTCCACGGCGGCCTGTCCATCCCCCTGGGCGAGAGCCCCCTCGCCCTGCGCTTCGGCGGCGACGTCGGCTTCCTGCTCCAGCGCCCGACCCTCGCGGCCCACGGCGGGCTGGTGGTCCTGCTCGGCTCCTGATCCACCCCGGGGCGATCGCGATCGACAGCCCGCATCCCCAACCCCACCTGACCCCCACCACGGATCCCGGTTCACGCACGCGCCCGTGTGATATAGGGGGCTGCCACCCCACTTCAAGGAGCATTCGATGTCCGACGCGCGCCCCGCCCTGACCGTCCTGACCGACGACGAGCGCGAGTTCCAGCAGGCCCTCAGCGGCTTCTTCCGGGAGGCCGTCGGCCCCCTCGTCCACGACATGGACAAGAACCAGAAGATCGACCCGGCGCTGCTGCCCCAGCTCTTCGAGATGGGCGTGATGGGCATCGAGATCCCGGAGAAGTTCGGCGGCACGGGCCTCAACTTCTTCGCCAGCATCCTGGTGATCGAG
>CALCXL010000931.1 GCA_937907595.1 uncultured Pseudomonadota bacterium | reverse complement strand
GGACTCGCTGGAGGCGGCCGGTCCCCTCTCCGAGGAGCAGGTGCTGGCCCAGCTGGCGCCCCTGGGCATCCACGACGCCGCCGACATCGTAGGCGACCTGGTCAACCTGCGGCTCATCACCCCGCCGGAGCTGCGCGGCGAGCCCGGCCGGGCCCTGGACGCGCCGCCCGAGTACGACGGCATCCGCAACCTGACGATCCACGTCGCGCACACCTGCAACCTGGCCTGCGGCTACTGCTACGCCGAGCAGGGGCTGTACAAGGGCCGCGCCACCCTGATGAAGCCCGAGCGGGCCATCGAGTACGTGGACTGGTTCTTCGAGCAGGCCCCCCGGGAGGTGCCCCAGCTGGGCATCACGTTCTTCGGCGGCGAGCCGCTGCTCAACTTCCCGGTGGTGGAGGCCACGGCCCGCCACGCCCTCAAGCTCAGCGCCGAGCGGGGCCAGGAGGTGCGCTTCAGCATCACCACCAACGGCACGCTGATCACGCCGGAGATCGCCGACTTCCTGGAGGAGATCCGCTGCCTGGTGACGGTCAGCCTGGACGCCGTCGGCAAGGCCAACGATCGCCTGCGGCCCTACCACAGCGGCCGCGGCTCCTACGACATCATCCTGGACCGCATCAAGCCGCTCCTCGACAAGAAGATCGCGGTCTGCCGCGTCACCGTCACCAAGGTCAACCTGGACGTGGTGCACACGGTGCACACGCTGCTGGAGGCGGGCTTCCGGGAGGTCGGCTGCTCGCCGGTGGACGCCAAGAACCCGGCCTACGACCTGGACGGCGCCGACTACGCGAAGCTCCTGGAGGGCTTCGCCGTGCTCAGCCGCGAGTACATCGAGGCGGCCTGCCGGGGGGAGAAGCACGGCTTCACCAACATCGGCAACATCCTCAAGGCCATCCACAACGGCCACAACAAGGAGTACCCCTGCGGCGCCGGGCTGCAGATGGTCGCCGCCGCGCCGAACGGGCAGATGAGCCTGTGCCATCGCTTCGTGGGCGAGGAGGACTACGTGCTGGGCAGCCTGCAGGAGGGCGGCCTCAACCAGGAGAAGCGCCGGGAGGTCCTGGACGCGATCAACCTCAAGGAGCGCAGCGACTGCAGCAAGTGCTGGGCCCGGTACATCTGCAGCGGCGGCTGCCACCACATCAACTTCCTGTTCAACGGCGACCCCCAGAAGACCTACTTGACGCACTGCGACTGGCTGCGCGCCTGGTACAAGACCGGCCTGGATGCCTACGCGGAGATCCTGCGACGGAACCCCGCCTTCATCTCGCAGTACGTCGATCCCGGCTGGATTTGCGCCACCGGCAACTGATCGGCCGATGATCCCTCGATGGCACGCTCCCGGTCCTACTGAGTGAGCTAGTCTTCGCCCGCACCTTCAGCGGAGCCATCGAATGAGCAGGATCAAGGCGATGAACGTCAAAGCGCAGAAGATCGCGGAGACGACCGTGCGCGACGTGCGCGGGTACGCATTCTCGGATTGCTGTGCGTCGTTTGCCCCCGGCTGGGAGGTCGGTCCCCAGGACCAGGCCGATCCCTGCCCCTGGAAGCACGACCTCACGCTCTGCTGGGGCACCTGCTGGTGGATGGGCCAGGTCCCGGACGACTCCAGCTACTCCAACTGGCTGGACGAGTGCGGGAACATCAACAACGACTGGCGCAACCTCTGCACCATTCCCGACAACGGCTGAGGGGAGCGACGATGAAGCGCCTTCTGCTCTGTGCCCTGGCCTTCGGCCTGCTCGTGCCCGCCTCGGCCTCGGCCGCCCGGCAGGCCTGGGTGTCCTCCAACCACATCCAGGTCGTCGATCTCGACGCGGGCAAGGTGGTGGGTCGCATCGACCTCAAGGAGTTCATCCACGACATCGAGTTCGCCCCCGACGGCAACACGGCCTACATCGCGTCCTCCAAGGGGCTGCGCGTCGCCGACGCCAACGCCATCCGGTTGGACCAGCACGTGAGCCAGGCGGCCAGCCGCGGCATCTCCGTCAGCGCCGACGGCCACCGCGTCATCGTCATCCACCGCGCCCCCAAGGCGGACGCGCTCGCCGCCCGCAAGGCCGGCCTGCCCCTGCCCCCCGCCACCCTCGCGGTGTACACGAGCAAGGGCATGACGCTGGAGTCCAGCTTCGCGGTGTCAGGCAACGCCTTCGACACGGCGATCAGCGCGGACGGCAGCCGCATCTGGATCCTGGTGCCCCAGGACGGCGTGGTGCTGGAGCACGCGCCCGACGGTCGGCTGGTGGACACCATCCAGTTGGTCGATCAGGTGGCCGCTGGCCCCCACGCCGCGATGCTCAGCGAGCTCGCGCTGTCCCCCTCGGGCGACAAGCTGGTGGTCCCGGTGACCAACGCCGAGGACTCGTACCTGGCGGAGATCGACCTGACGGGCCACCGGGCCGAGCGGATCATCAACCAGGGCCTGGGCCACGCTCGCCGCATCCAGGGCGTGCGCTGGGATGAGGACGGCAGCGGCGTCTACGTCACCGCCATCCAGTCCATGGTCAAGTTCGACGGGCGGGGCCTGCCGGTCTCCTGGCAGTCCTTCTCCGCCAACTACGTCGACGTGCAGGGCTTGCCCGGCTCCGACGAGGCGGTGGTGGTGACCCCCACGTTCAACAAGGCCAACGGCACCGGCGCGGTCGGCGTCCTGGCGGCCAACGGGGAGCTGCTGCGCACGGTTGAGCTCACCGACATGAGCCCCTTCGTGGTCGCCGTCCGCCCCTGAGCGGGAGCGCGTTCGACCGCCGGAAATCGGCCCATCGCCAAGACCCTCGAAGTTGCCATCCACGCCCCGGATCTTTCCCGCCTCCGGCGGTTGGAAGACCGGGGCGAGGACGTTCTGGGGGGCGCGCTGGGGGCGCCGAGCCGCCTCTACTTCGGCGTGGAGTTCTGCCAGCACCTGATGCCAACGGCCGCCGACGTGGCTGAGGCGCGCGCGTGGGCGGAGGAGCGCGGTTGGGGCTTCACCATGCTCACGCCCTACGTCACCGACGCCTTCCTGCCCCCCGTGGACGAGCAGCTTGCCGCGTTGGCCCCAGGCACCGAGGTCGTGGTGGAGGACTGGGGGGTGCTCCGGCGGGCGCGGGCGGCGGGCCACCTGCCGGTGTTGGGACGCGGGCTGCATCGCCTGACCCGGGACCCGCGCCTGCCCGACGTCGGCCCCGAGCACCTGCGCGGGGACGATCCCCCGTCCTCCTGGCAGCAGGGATCCCTGGGCAGCCGCCGCTTCCGGGCCTTCCTGAAGCGGTCGGGGGTGGGCCGCGTGCACCTCGACGTGCCCCTGCAAGGCCTCTCACCGCTGCCCGAGGGCGTGCCCGTGGCCGTGCACCTGCCCTACGGCATGATCGCGTCGGGCCGCATCTGCATGGTGAGCTCCTGGGGCAAGCCTGCGTCCCAGCGCTTCGTGCCGCCGCGTCACTGCGACGCACCCTGCCGCCGCTTCACCGTCGCCCTGCGCGCCCCCTGGTCGCGTCGGGACGGCGGGGCGGAGTCGGTGCCCCTGGTGTCCGACGGCAGCTTCATCCCCCTCAGCCATGTGCTCAACCGCCGCCGCAACGCGCTGCCCGAGGCCGAGGCCGACCCCGCGCCGCGCTTCCTGCAGAAGGGCAACACGCACTTCTACCGGCTGGAGGGCGACGCCCTGGAGCAGGCCGCGGCCTGGGCCCAGGAGTCGCCCGTCGTGGACCGGGTGGTGCTGGAGCCCGATCTGCCGATGTAGGGAACGTCGGCCCGGGCCTGCCCCGGGCGGTGCAGGAGGGGTCGCGGCGACGGGAGGTCCGATCGCGGCGAAGCCCCAGCCTCAACCCAGCGGCTTCAGCCCGCCGTCCTTGGCCACCCGCCGCGCGGCGTGCCGCCCGCTGAGCACCGTCGACATCACGCCCAGGTGGTGGCGACCCGAAGCCCCGCACCAGTACAGCCCCCGGATGGGTGAGCGCGCGTCCGGGCGGCGCGGGCCGAACTGCCGGGGCGTGACGGCCACGCCGTAGCCGGAGCCCGATCGGGCCCGCGTGTAGCGGGTCAGGCTGACGGGCGTGGAGCCCTCGGAGAAGACGACCCGCTCCGCCGCCCCGGGGAACTGCGCGTCGAAGCGCGCCAGCAGATCGGCGGAGACCGCCTCCTTGACCTCGGTGTAGCGCCCCGACTTGCGGTACTGCCAGTCGGCGACGTCGTCGGCGGCCACCCCCCAGTCGGCCGCCGAGCCGGGCACGGCCGTCATCACCTGCACCGTGTGCATGCCCGGGGGCGCGTGCTGACCCGGGTTGCCGTCCTTGAGGGACGAAGAGGTGATCAGGGCCCCGTGCAGGGCCGGCAACCCGCCGGGCCAGGGGCGGTAGGCAGCCTCCATGTCGTGGTGATCGAAGGTCCAGTAGTTCACCGGCCGCATGCCGCGCGCGACCAGATCGTCATCCACGCCCAGGTTCAGCGTGAAGATCCCCGCCGGCTGCTCGGCCTGCGAGACCCGCTTGATCCAGCGCCGGGGCACGCGATCGACGCCCACGAGGTCGATCAGGGTCGTCTCCGGGTCGACGTTGGAGATGACGACCGGCGCGCGGACAAGCTGCGACTCCGGGCGGCCGGCGCCCTGGTGGGCCTCCACGCGCACGCCGACCACCCGCGAGCCCTCGACCTCGATGCGGGAGATCCCTCGGCGCAGGCAGATCACCCCCCCCGCCGCTTCCACGCTGTCGGCCAGCGCGTCGGCCACCACCTGCCCGCCGCCCCGCGGGTACCAGGCCCCCGCGAGGTAGTGGTTGACCATCGCGGCGTGAAAGGGGGCCGAGACGCGGCTGGGCGGGAGGGCGTAGTTGCCTCCCCGGCTGGCCAGGATCGCCCGCAAGGCCGGATCCCGGGTGACGCCGTCGAGCACCTGGGCGAGGGTCTGGCCCCGCGCCAGGGCCAGGGGCGAGCCGCGCAGCAGGATCGTCAGCAGCGACGTGGGCGTGAGGTCGAAGTCGTGGGGCTGGGCGGCGTTGACCGAGACCGAGACCGCCCGCAGGAAGCGCATCCACCGGTCGATGCCGGCGCGCTCCCGGGGAAAGGCGGCGACCAGGCTGGCGCGGAAGGCGTCGTGGCCGGCCGGCACCGCGAAGCGCAGGTCGGGCAGCACCAGCTGGTCGTAACCCGTGGGATCCATGGGCGTGAACTCGACCTCGGCGTCCACCTGCCGCAGGGCGCGTGGCAGGGGTCCGTCGTCGCCGCAGTCGCCGACGTAGTGCACGCCGATGTCGAAGTTGAACCAGGCGCCGCGGTGGCGTCGCTCGAAGCAGGTGGCGCAGCCGCCCGCGACGTAGTGGTGGTCGAAGACGGCGACGGAGAGGCCCGCCCGGGCCAGGAACGCGGCCGCGCTCAGCCCCCCGAGACCCGCCCCGACCACGGCGACGTCGACCGATCCGGGCACTGCCTGGCGCGTGCGCGCGCTCGTCTGCATCGTGGGGCGATTTCGGCTCAAACGCGCGCAAGGTACCCGGCCGCGGACGGGATGGGGGGCTTTTCGGTCCCCGGGCCAAGGCCGGGCGCAGGACCGACGCCGTGGAGCGGGGCCGTTGCGGGCCCCGTCGGTCCTCGGGGAGGGGCCCGCCGGGTCGGGGCAGCCGAGATCGGTCGCCGGCCGCCAAGGGCCGATGTCGCCGCTATCCTGCCGCCGTGAACATCCTCAGCCCGGTCGGCAACCCCGACGAAGTCGCGCCCCTGGTGGAGGCGGGCGCAGACGAGCTGTACGCGGGGCTCTTTCCCCAGGGTTGGTACGAGCGCTGGGGCCGGGGCTCCTGGCCGAACCGCCGGGGGCCGGGGCCGGCGAACGTCGAGACCATGGACGACCTCGGTCGCCTGGCCGACGCGGCTCACAAGGGCAAGGTGCCCCTCTTCGTCGCCTTCAACCAGCAGTACTACCCCGACGATCAGGCCGACTTCCTCCTCGACATCGCCGACCAGGCGCTGGCGCGGGGGCTCGTCGACGCGTTCATCGTCACCGACCCCGGCATGATCGCGGCCCTCAAGGAGGCGGGAGCGACGGTCTTCGCGAGCACGGTCGCCGTGGCCCTCAACGCCGACAGCGCCCGGTTCCTGTCGGAGTTGGGCGCCGACAGGATCATCCTGTCGCGCCACCTGCACCTGGCGGAGATCAAGGAGCTGGCGGAGGCGGCACCGGACCTGGACCTCGAGGTCTTCTTGATGAACGACAACTGCTACTTCGAAGAAGGCTTCTGCAGCACCACCCACTCCATGCCGGGCTTCGGCGTGTACTGCATGACTCCCTGGGAGCTGCAGGTCACCGAGGACGAGACCGGCGGGGGCATCACGGAGCCCGAGGAGCGCGCCCGCTGGGACTTCCTGGTGGAGGAGCACCGAGAGTTCCTGCGCCACCTGGGCAGCCGCGGCCACGGCGAGGGCAAGCTGAAGATGCCCCTGGGCCCCTGCGGCCTCTGCGCCATCCCCGAGCTCATGGACCTGGGCATCCACAGCGGCAAGATCGTGGGCCGGGAGGCCAACCTGTTCCGCAAGATCCGCTCGGTGCAGGCGGTGCGCTACATCCGCGACGCCTACCGCGACAGCGGCGACATGCGCGCCGCCAAGGGCCAGGCCGTGGAGATGCGCGGCGACGGCCCCGGCTGCAGCTCCGGCTACTCCTGCTACTACCGCAGCGCCCGCGATCGCAGCCTGATCCCCCTGCCCCCCCGCCCCCGCGGTCCTCGGCGCCCCCGGTCCCGTTGAGCACCCCGCCGCCCCCCGCGTTCCTGGCCGCGAACATCCGGCCCGACGACGAGCGTCCGTCGGACACGGCGGTCACCGAGCACACGCCGATCGTCTGGAAGCGCGTCTTCCGCTACCTGCTGCCCTACTGGCGGCAGGAGGCCGTGCTCATCGGCGGCATGGTGGTGGGCATCGCCCTGTCCCTGGTCTACCCCCTGCTCTTCCGGGACATCGTCGACGACGTGATCGGCGGGGGCGCGCACGAGCGGCTGCTGCCCCTCTGCGGGATGATCCTGGGGGCGACGACCCTGGGCGTGACCCTGAGCGCGGCGGCCGGCTGGCTGCAGACCTGGGTGACGTCGCGGGTGCTGGTCGATCTCCGCTTGGAGCTCTTCACCCACCTGCAGCGCCTGGGGCCCGCCTTCTTCGCGCGGCGGCGCCTGGGCGACATCCTCTCCCGCATGGGCGGGGACCTGGGCGAGCTGCAGTCGGTGGCGACAGGGACCCTGATCAACGTCTTGGGATCGATCATCACGCTGGTGGCGGTCGTCTCCGCGCTGACGGTGCTGCAGCCGATGCTCCTGCTCATCGGCGCCGCCTTCGTGCCCGTGGCCATCGGCCTGCTGGTCCTGCTGCGCCCGGTGATCCGTCGGCTCTCCCTGCGCATCCGCGAGCGCAACTCGGACATCAGCCACCACATGCTGGAGAGCCTGCAGGCGATCCGCACGGTGCGCGCCCACGGGCTGGCCGGGCGGGAGGCCGATCGCTTCGAGGCCCACAACAACGCCCTGGTGCGCGCGGTGTTGACCTTCAGCCTCTGGAACTCGGCCTCCGCCGGCTTCTCCCAGGTGCTGGTGACGGCCAACCTGCTGGCGGTGCTGATCGTCGGCGTGGGCATGGTGGGCGACGGCACGCTGTCCACAGGCGACCTGCTCGCCTTCCTGCTCTTCCAACAGCGCCTCTACGGCCCCCTGCAGGGCCTCAGCGGCACCTACGTCAACCTGCAGCGCGCCTCCGCCCCCGTGGCCCGGGTCTTCGAGCTGCTGGACGCGAAGCCCCCGGGCGCCGACCGCCCCGCCGGCACACGCTCCCCGGAGGTCTTCGCCGGGCGGGTGACCTTCGAGAACGTCGGCTTCGCCTACGGCCCCGGGCGGGTGGTGCTGGACGGCATCTCGTTCGAGGTCGCGCCGGGCACCACGACCGCGGTGGTGGGTCCCTCGGGGGTGGGCAAGAGCACCCTGGTGGACCTCCTGTTCGGCTTCCTCCCCCCCCAGCGGGGACGGGTCCTGCTGGACGGCGTGCCCCTGGATGAGCTCGACGTCGCCGCCGCCCTGCCGAAGGTGGCGATGGTCACCCAGCAGCCCGCGCTCTTCGACGCCAGCCTGCGCGACAACCTGCGATGGCTGGAGCCGGAGGTCGACGACGCCGCGCTCTGGGCCCGTCTGGAGCAGGTCGGCCTGGCGTCCTTCGTGCGGGAGCTCCCCGAGGGCCTGGACACCCCCCTGGGCGACCGCGGCGTGCGCCTGAGCGCGGGGCAGCGCCAGCGGATCGGCCTGGCCCGCGGCCTGCTCCGCGAGCCGGCTCTGCTCGTGCTGGACGAGGTGACGGCGGCCCTCGATTGGGAGAGCGACCAGATCGTCGCCGAGGCCCTGAACGAGCGACGTCGCGCCGGTCTCACCACCCTGGTCATCACCCACCGCCTGTCCTTGTCCACCGAGGCCGATCAGGTGGTGGTGCTGGACGAGTCGCGCGTCGCCGGCCTGGGGCGGCACGAGGACCTGATCCAGCAAGGGGGCCTGTACGAGCGCCTGTGGAGGCTGCAGCGGGGCGAGGGCCCGTGAAGCGACCCCTCGTCGGGCTCCTGGGGCTCCTGGCGCTCCAGGCGTTCGTCTTCGTCCTGCTCGCCTGGACCGGCTCGGCCCAGGCCTGGGGGGTGTTCGCGGCCTCCAACGCGGAGATCGCCGACTCCTTCTCCGGCGGGGTCTCGCCCTGGGATACCTACGACGGCCTGGTCTTCGGGCCGATGGCGCTGGCCCTGCTCGAGTGGCCGCTCCTGTCGCTGCTGGGCCGGAGCCCCTGGGTGCACGTGCTGGGGATGATGGCCGTCGCGCTGGCCTCGACCGCCCTCTGCTGGGCCGCCGTCCGTCGCCTGTGCGATGAGCGCGCTGCGATCTTCGCCGCCGCCCTGGTGGCGTTCCCCCCACCGAACACCTGGTATCACCAGCACCAGGGCGCCTACCACCTCCTGGGCCTGCTCGGCCTGCCCCTGGCCCTGATCCTGCTGACCGACGCCGGCGCGACCGTCCGCTGGCGGCGTGAGATCGCCGCGTGGACCGCCCTCTTCGGGGCCCTTGTGCTGGCGCCCGGGGGCATCGGCCCGGCAGCGGCGCTGGGGGCGGGGCTCTTCCTGCTGCGGCTGCGCGCCCACGGCCGCGGGGCCTGGATCGGGCTGCTCCCCGCGATCACCGGGGCGGCGATCGCGGCGCTGCCGGTGCTCTACAAGGGGCTGATCCACGTCCCCTTCTCCGGGCTTGCCCGGGTGACCTCGAAGGCGGCGGCGGGCCAGACCAAGCCCTTCTTCCTGGGGCTGCCCAAGCTCCGGGAGGTGCCGGGCCGCCTCCTGCACATGCTCACCAGCGACCTGCCCTACGGCATGCACTACGACAGCGCCGGGGTGCCCTGGGTGGGCGGGCTGCTGGTGAGCTGCGCCGCGCTCGCCGTCGTGGGGTTGGTGGTCCGGGCCCGCACCGATCGAGGGACGGCCCGCCTGCTGCCGGTGCTGCTGGTCCCCTTGGCCGCCGTCTCCGTGGGTCTGGCCACCGGCTGGTTCGTGGTGGGACGTCGCGCGGGCATGGAGCCCTTCCCCCGCGACGCCCGGCACCTGCTGGGCCTGACCTACTTCGGGCTGTGGTTGCTGGGCATCGGCCTGTCGCGGCTGCGCCTGCCCTCCCTGGGCGTGGCCCTGGCCGCGTTCTTCGCGCTCGCCAGCCTGGGCACCCAGGTCGCCGCCCTGGGCCCCAGCCGCGGGGTGCCCTTCCGCCTGGAGGCCCGCTTCCTCCCCGGCTTCTTCGCCGGGCCCGTCATCGGGGACCAGCCCGAGGGCGCGGCGGCCTGGTGCGCCGAGGGCCCGCGCTCCCTGGACTGCTTGCGCGGCGTGGCGATGGCCTGGGGGCACCGCTACGCCGCGGGCGACTACGGCCTGCGGGGGCGGTCCCCCAAGGGCGGCCCGTCCACCACCCCCCAGAGCCTGCGCGCTGACTGCGCCGGCCTCGTGCGTGCCGCCGGCGATCGCAGCGGCGCGTTGCAGCACAGCTGCTTTTTCGGGCTGGGTTTCGGCTTCTCCGATCAGGCGGTGCGGCGGCTGGATCGGAGCCAGGAGCTCTGCACCTGGCTGGAGCTGCGTCCCCCCGAGCGGCAGGCGTGCGCCCAGGGCGCTGCGTGGGGTCAGGCCCAGAACTTCTGGAACCGGCCCGGCGTGGTCCGGCGGTGGATCGACGAGCAGGCCACGGGGCCCTACCGCGTCGATTCCGCCAGCGGGGTCGGGATCCTTGTCGCTATGCTGGGCGAGGACCCCGCCTGGGTGGCGCAGGAGTGTGCAGCCCAGGTCCCGCCGGGGCTCGTCGCCGCCTGCCTTGAGGGCGTCGACTGGAACCAGCGCTTCATGCCCCGGGAGGAACGTTGAGCGGCGAGCACGACAGCCCACGGGTCTGCCTGGTGCAGCCGCATCAGGACATCAACATCCACCCCGTGCCCCGCAAGAAGACGGCGGTCCTGGGGCGGTACCTCAGCCTGGGCATCGCGGGGCTGGCCTCCTACCTCAAGGCCAACGGCTTCCCGAACATCTCCGTCATCGACTCGGCCTCGCCGGGCATGTCCTACGACGAGTTCCAGGCGGCGATCACGGACCTGCGCCCCGCCGTGGTCGGCTTCACCGCCACCACCATGGACTGGCCGGAGGTGGTCTCCCTGGCGCGCATCGTCAAGCAGGTGAACCCGGACACGGTCGTCGTGGTCGGCGGCTTCCACCTCAGCTGCTACCCCCGGGAGAGCCTGAGCTTCCCCTGCGTCGACCTGGGCGTGGTGGGCGACGGCGAGCCCACGATGCTGGAGATCGTGCAGCGGGTGGCCGACGGCAACCTGCTCTACGGCATCGACGGCACCTGGTACCGGGACGCGCAGGGCCTCCCCACCCAGGCGCGGCCCCGCAAGCCCGTGCAGGACCTGGACACGCTGCCCTGGGCGGCGCGGGATCTCTTCCCGAACCACCTCTACCGGGCGATCACCATCCAGCGGCCCTTCGCCACCATGACCACGGTGCGCGGCTGCCCCTACGCCTGTCGCTACTGCGGCCAGACCGGCGTGCGAGAGCAGTACCGGGCGCGCTCGGCGGAGTCGGTGTTCGAGGAGATCCGCTACCTCAAGTCCGTCGGATTCAAGGAGCTGATCTTCTTCGACGAGACCTTCACGGTGAACCGCAAGCACGTCGTCGAGCTGTGCACGCGCATGATCGAGTCCGGCACGATCCTCCCGTGGACCTGCCGCACGCGGGTGGATCTGGTCGATCGCGAGCTGCTGATCCTCATGAAGAAGAGCGGCTGCAAGCGGCTGCAGATGGGGATTGAGAGCGGCTCCCCGGCGGTGCTGGAGCGCATGAACCGCAACCTCAACCTGGCGCAGGTGGAGCGGGGCTTCGCCCTGGCCCGGGAGCTGGGCTTCGAGACCCGCGGCTACTTCATGCTGGGCTACCTGGACGAGACGCCCGAAGAGACGGAGATGACCGTCGATCTGGCCTGCCGCCTGCGCCTGGACTGGGCCAGCTTCAGCCGGGTCCTGGGCCTGCCGAACACGCCGCTGTACGAGACGATGATCCAGCGCGGCATCATCGACGGCGACTTCTGGCGCGACTACACGATGCTGCGTTTCGGCCACAAGGTGCCCTACGTCAAGCAGGAAGACTGGCTCCGGGACACGCAGCGACGGGCCTACCGCCGCTTCTACTCCCGCCCCAGCGTGCTGGCCGGCAAGCTGCGCGACTTCACGTCGCGGCACCGGGTCAAGGAGTACGCCCAGGGCGCGCAGCTCTTCTTTGCGATCCAGACCGAGGCCAACAAGAACGTGCCGTCGACGATGTGGAAGCGCATCGCCAAGCAGGCTGACGTCAAGCTCAGCGAGATCCCCGAGCAGCCCCTGCTGCCCTCCACCGACGGCTCCGAGCACCTGGGCTGGTAGGTCTGGGCGCCCCGCCGCCCTTCTCTGGCGCCGCTCCCTGGCCCCCCGATCCCCCGACAGCTAGCATCGCCGCCCGTGCGCCTCCGCCTCGCCATCACACTGTTCTTCCTGGTCTCCGGGGCCACGGCGCTCGTCTACCAGGTCATCTGGGTGCGCATGCTCGGCCT
>CALCXL010000930.1 GCA_937907595.1 uncultured Pseudomonadota bacterium | reverse complement strand
CCACCGGCGGCCCCCAACGCCTCCGACGCGTTCGTCAGCAGGTTGAGGACCACCTGACCGATCTGCGTGGCGTCCCCGTACACCCGCGATTCGGGGGGAGGGGCTTCGAGCTCCAGGCGAACGCCCGCGGCCAGGCTCGATCGCATCAGCTCCGCCATCTCCGACGCCACCCGGTCGAGGCGGACGTCCTGCGGCTCGAACCGCGACTCACCCGCGTACGACAGCATCTGGCCGGTCAGCTCCGATGCGCGCACCGCGGCGGAGCGGATGTGCCTCAGCCGGGCGGCCAGCGGCGCGTCGCGATCCATGTCCTGCAGGGCGAGGTCCGCGTTGCCCAGGACCGACACCAGCAGGTTGTTGAAGTCGTGCGCGACGCCGCCGGCCAGCATGCCCAGGCTCTCCAGCTTCTGGGCCTGACGCATCCGCTCCTCCAGCCGCCGCTGCTCCTCCTGCTTGCGGACCGTCTCCGTCAGATCGCGGAAGCCGGTGATGCGGACAAGCTCGCCCCGGTAGAAACACTCGCTCCCCTGGATCTCCATGGGGAACTGGGACCCGTCCTTGCGGACGCCGGTCACGACGTAGGGCTCGTGGACCTTCGCGAGGATGTTCTGGAGGATGGTGCGGGCCCCCTCCTCCGTGGTGACGTCGCCCGGGGTCATGCCGATGACCTCGGGCAGGGTGTAGCCGCACATGCGGGCGAACCCTTCGTTCGCGTCGAGGACGAAGCCCCGACGGGAGACCACAAACCCCTCGAACGCGGTCTCCAGCAGCGCGCGCATGCGCTCGCCGACCTCGAACAGCTGCGCTGCGTTCTCGCGCTCGGCCCGCACGTCGCGCAAGGCGACCACCCGGGTCGGACGCTCGCCCCGGTCGACCATGCGCCCGCGCGCCACGACGGGGATCCGCTCGCCATCGGAGCGAAGCAGGTCGAGCTCGTAGCTGCCCTCGTAGCCGGCGGCGATGTACCCCTCGACCAGCTCCACGAAGTCGGGCGCGACGTAACGCCCGGGCACCGCCGTGCCGAGCAGCTGATCCCGCGCGTAGCCGAAGAGGTCGCAGGCAGACTCGTTGACGTCGACGATCCGCCGGTCGCGGTGGATGACGATGGCTTCGAAGGCCGCATCGGCCAGGGTCCGGTAGCGCCGCTCGCGCTCACCGAGGGTCCGCACGGACGCCTCGCGGATCAGTGCCTGTCCGATCAGGTCACCGAACAGCTCCAGCGCGTCGTCCACCTCCCGGGGTGGGCGCGGCGCGCTGGGCGCAAAGTGGAGGACGATGGCTCCACGCCGATCCGCCTGCTCCGTGAAGGGCACCACGAGGCACGGCCCAGGGCCCCCTTCCACGGAGTCGATCCAGTCGGCGTCGGCCCCCTGGAGCCCGTCGAGGAGCCGAGCGTCGTCCGCCCCGGCCGCGCCGCCGTCGGGCCACCGGACGAGCGGCGGCTGACCAGCCCGAACCACGACGATCGAGGCGGCGCCGACGACCCGAGCGATCCCCTCCAGCCCCGCGCCGATGCAGGCCGCGAGCTCACCGCCTGACGCGATCAGCACCCCCCGGGCCGCGCGCGCAACCGCCGCCACGACGCTCGTCTTCGCCCTGGGCATCCGCCACCTCCCTCGGGCCACACGGAACCGCGGTGCCACGCGGAAGTTTGCCAGCCCCCGGCGCCCTCGTCGCGGGGCCTGAGCCTCCCGGCCCATCGCCCCTCCTGGGCGGGGCAATCAGCCCACCAGGCGCGCCATCTGGATCCCCCCGAAGGCGCAGAGCAGCCCCACCACCAGGTTCGCGGCCACGTTGGCCAGGGCCACGCCCGCGTGGCCGGTGGTGACGGCGTGCACGGTGTCGTAGCTGAAGGTGGAGAAGGTGGTGAAGGCCCCCAGGAAGCCCGTGGCCACGGCCAGGCGCAGGGTCGGCGGCAGGCCGGGGTGGTCCAGGGCCCACTGCATGAAGAAGCCCAGGGCCAAGCAGCCGACCACGTTGGCGATCCAGGTCCCCCAGGGGAAGGCCCCGTCCAGGTTCGCCTTGGCCCACAGGGCCACTCCGTAGCGGCCCAGAGCCCCCAGCGCGCCGGCGCCGGCGATGGCGAGGATCTCCTTCATCGGAGCCTGGCGGGGATGCAGCGAGGGGGCACGAGGGCGGTCACGACGGGGAGCATACGGCACTTCTCGCCGCCGAAGCTGCCGGCGCCCCCCTCCGGGTGAGCTAGAATCCGCCCCTGCCGCGCGGACCCAAACCCGGCGTTCTCCGGGGAGCTGATCGATGAACAAGAGCCTGTCGACCGATCTCTCGCCTGCGCCTCCCGCGCCCCAGCGCCGCGTGCTGGTCGTGGACGACGACAACCACGCCGTGCGGATCCTGTCGGACTTCCTGGAGGCGCGCGGCTTCTCCGCCATCCCCGCCTTCGACGGGCACGAGGCCCTCACCCGGTTCCACGACGACGGCCCCTTCGACGCGATCATCCTGGACGTGATGATGCCGGGCATCGACGGCCTGGAGGTCTGTCGCCGGGTCAAGGCGACGCCCTCGGGCCAGCTGACCCCGGTGCTGCTGCTGTCGGCCCGATCGGACACCCGCAGCCGCGTCGCCGGCCTCTACGGGGGCGCCGACGACTACATGTCCAAGCCGGTGGACCTGCGCGAGCTCGCCGCCCGGGTGGACGTGCTGTTCCGCACCCGCGACCGCTTCCACGAGATCGCCGCCCGCCGGGGCGAGGACCTGGACGCCGCCATCACCGACGGCCTGACCGGGGCCGTCAACGGCGACTACCTGCTGCGTCGCCTCTCCGAAGAGGTCTCCCGATCGGACCGCTACTCGCTGCCCCTCAGCGTGCTCATCCTGGACCTGCAGGGCCTGCCCGAGCCGGAGTTCGATCCCACGGAGTCGTTGGACACGTCGGTGGATGAGACCTTCGCCGGCCCCGCGCACCAGCTGCTGGAGTCGGTGGGTCTGGCGATCAAGGGCGCGCTGCGCAACCACGACCTCTTCGCCCGCCTGCGCCGCTCCCGCTTCGCGGTGGTGCTGCCCCACACGTCGCGCCGCTCGGTGCAGACGGTGGTGGATCGGCTGCAGCAGTCGGTGGGCCTCATCCCCGGGGATCCCTCCAACCCCGAGAGCACCGCCGCCGGCCTGAGCTTCCGGGTCGGCGTGGCCGAACTGGGCCCCCGCATGGACGCCCAAACGCTCCTGGCCCGCGCGGAGCCCCGGTGAGCGCGTCGACGGCGCTGCGCTGGACCGGTCTGCTGCCCCTTGCCCTCGGGCTGTCCCTGGGCGCGGGCTGCGCGTCCGTGGAGGAGCCGGCCCCCCCGCCCCCTCGCAAGGAGCTGGACCTGGACGCCCTGGCCGCCCGCCGGGCCGCCACGTCGGGCGCGCAACTGGAGCAGGCCGCCGCCGCCGAACGCTCAGCCAACGCCACGTCGCTGCACGCCGCCGCGGAGGGGGAGCCCTCGCTGGTGGAGCTGGAGGCCCGGGGGGAGGCCCCGCCGCCTCGCGCCGCGTCGATCAACACAAGCCGCGACCTCACCCGCTCCCCGGACAGCGACGGCGGCCCCAGCGATCTGGACAAGGCCAGCGACGGCACGGATCCCTGGATCAACATGGATCTGGTGAGCAGCGCCATCCGCCGCCGCCAGAAGTCGCTGCAGACCTGCTGGGACACCGTGTCCATGGACGCGCCCAGCCTGGGCAAGCGCGTGATCATGACCATCAAGGTGGACACCCAGGGCGGCGGCATCGCCCGCCTGGCCGCGGGCTCGCCCACGCGGCACCCCGAGCTCTCCAGCTGCCTCATCGCCACGCTGGGCCGGGTGGACTACCCCGAGGCCAAGAACGGCGCCGTAGCATTCGAGTACCCGCTGAACTTCTGATCGGGGGACGTCGACGTCCTCAGAACGCGCCGTCGAGCCAGGGCTCTCACTCCGCGGGGCGATCCACGTTGATGCCGGCCTTCGCCAGGGCCCGACTCCAGGGCTTGAACACCGCCAGGCAGACCGGCAGCAGCACCAGGTCCCCCAGCAGGGCCGCGAAGAGGGCCACGGCGCCCAGCAGGCCCATCTGGAAGATGCCCATGAAGCGGCTGGACATCATCACCGCGAAGCCGCCGATGAGCAGCAGGGACGTGAAGATGATCGCGCGGCCGGTGCTCAGCAGGGTCAGCTTGACGGCCTCAAGCCGGTCCCCGGTGGCGAACAGCTCCTCCCGGTAGCGGGTCAGGAAGTGGATGGTGTCGTTGACGGCCACGCCCAGGGCCACGCTGAAGATCAGGGCCGTCGACGTGCGTACCGGGATGCCCACCCAGCCCATGAAGCCCAGGATGATCAGCAGGGGCAGCACGTTCGGCAGCATCGACATCAGGCCGATGCGCAGCGATCCCAGGATGGTCATCATCAGCAGGGAGATGACCAGGAAGGCCGTTCCCAGGGAGGTCAGCATGTCCTCCACCAGCCGGGAGAGCGCGTCGGCAGCGACCACCGAGCCGCCCGTGACCCGCACGGACAGGCCGGGCTTGACGCCGTTGGTGGTGCCGAAGATCCGGTCGATCTTCTCCACGATGGGCGCGTCGCAGAGGGCGCGGGGATCGCAGCGCCGCCGGCCGTCCAGCCAGGCCAGGAAGTTGTTGGTGCCCCAGTCCTTCGCCGTGGCGGAGATGCGCGCCGTCTTGCGCTGCAGGTCGATCATCGAGTCCAGGAAGCTGGGGTCCTCGCTCATCTCGAAGTAGAGCAGGTACTGCGCCGCCTGCGCCCGCGTGTCCGGGATGCGGCGCTCGCCGTCCTGGACCCGCGCGATCTCCCGGATCAGGTCCACGATCGACACCGAGTGGCCGATGAAGGGCTCCCGGCGGAGCTCCTCCTGCAGGGCGGCGATGCCGTTGAGCACGTCGGGCTCGAAGATGCCGCCCTCCTCGTCGGTGCGCACCACGATCTCCACCGGCATGACCCCGCTGAGCACCTCCTCGTTGTGGTGCAGCGCCACAGAGACCGGGTTGGACGGGAGCAGCTCCTCCAGCAGGAAGTTGTCCGACTTGACCCGGAACGCGCCGCCGATGCAGAGGGCCGAGATGGCCAGGGTGACCGCCAGCACGGGCCCCTTGCGCTCGGTGGTGACGTGGCCCAGCCAGACCAGCAGGCGGCCGATCCAGCCGCTGCGCGGATCCGAGCTGACCGCCGAATGGGGCACCGTCACCAGGGACAGCACCGTGGGCACCAGGAGCAGGATGACGACGTAGGCCACCATCAGGCCGACCGCGGCCACCCGGCCCATGCCCTTGATGATGTCGATGCGGGCGACGACCAGCGACGCGAAGCCGATGGCGGAGGTCAGCGACGTCAGGAAGCAAGCCCCGCCGATGCGCCGGACCATCGCGCGGATCGCCCCCGCCTTGTCCGCCCCGGCCCCCAACTCGGCGTAGTACGTCGTCAGGAAGTGCACGGCGTCGCCCACGGCGATCACCAGCAGGAGCGCGGGCACGATCGAGTTGATGATGTTGAAGCTGTCCCCGGCCAGGGCCATGTAGCCCACGGTCCAGGCCATCGCGAGGGCCACGGACAGCAGCGGCAGGGCCACGCCCCACGCGTTGCGGAACAGCACGAACAGCAGGATGCCGACCAGGAAGGCGGCGCCGGAGACGGTGCGCAGCATGTCGCCGGCCAGCAGCACGGCGTACTCGCGGTTGACGATCGGCACGCCGATGAGGCTCAACCGGGCCCCGTCCTGACCCTGGAACTCCTGGATCAAGGCCTCGATCTCCGCGAGGGCCGGGCGGCGCTCCAGCTCCTCCACGAAGCCGTTCTCGAACTTGCCCATGACCGCGGTGGCGGTGCCTTCGGGGTTCACGAAGCGGTGCAGGTACAGGGAGTTGCCCAGGACCTTGCTGCGCAGGGCGGCCACGCCGGCGGGGTCCGAGGGGATCTCCTCCAGCAGCGGGGCGACCTGCACCAGGCCGGGCATCCCGCTGATCTCCTGCATGGTGCTCAGGCTCAACACCTGGTCGATGTGCTCGATGGCGCCGACACGGTCGCTCAGCTCCGTGACCAGCTGCAGCAGGGCCGGGTCGAAGACGTCGTCGCCCTCCACCAGGACGATGGCGAACGCGTCTTCGTCCCCGAAGACCTCCCGGTGGGCGGCCAGGAACATCACCTCTTCGTCGCCGGTCAGGAAGATCGACCGCGGCGAGAAATCGAAGCGGACGTCCAGCGCCTTCCAGCCGGCGGAGACCGTGACGATCAGCAGCAGCAGCAGGACCACCCACCGTGCACCGACGATCAGCCTGCCGATCCGGTCAAACATCAAGGCTGTGCCCCACGGTTCGGGCACGGCGCGGCCCGATCAGCGGCGGAGGCTATCACAGGCTCCGTCAGGCGTTTGTCAAGCTCATGGGGTGTTCGTCAAGGCAGCCCCAGGCCTTTGCCAACCCTTTGACCCGTTGTGGAGGCGCTGCTAAGTCTCCGCGCGCGGTGCCGGGCGCGGGTCCTTCCCCTCCTCGCTCCGCTAGAGTCCGACCCTGCGCCCTCCCGGGGAACGTCCTTGTTTGAAGCCACCACCGGCGCCACGCGGCGCGGCCGTCGCAGCCCGATGGCCACCATCCTCTCCATCGGCCTGCACGCGCTGGCGGTGGTGATCGTGGTGATGATCGGGCGCAAGACCGTGGTCGCGGAGGCCCTGCCGGAGGTGGAGGTCACCTTCTTCTCCGCGCCGCCCCCGCCGCCGCCGCCCCCGCCGCCGGCCAGCTCGACCACCAAGAAGAAGAAGAAGAAGAAGAAGCCGAAGGTCGAGAAGCAGCCCGATCCCACCCCCCAGGAGCTGGTCCAGCCCACGGAGATCCCCGAAGAGATCCCGGAGGTGGAAGAGCCCGACGTCGAAGAGACCGACGACGAAGAGGTCGCCGACGCCGGCGTGGTCGGCGGGGTCGAAGGCGGCGTGGCCGGCGGCGTGGTCGGCGGCGTGGTCGGCGGGGTCGAGGGCGGCGTGGTCGGCGGGGACATCAACTCCGTGGGCAAGGAAGCCGCCGAGGGACGCTGCAAGAACCTGGGCAAGCCGCGCTACCCGGACATGGCCCGTGAGATGCAGATCGAGGGCAGGGTGGAGCTCCGCGTCGTCATCGACGAGACGGGCAAGGTCATGAAGGCCAAGGACGAGCGCTGCACCTGGTACGCCGACGCCGACCGCAGCGCCCGCCGCAAGTCCTGGCACCCGCGCCTGTGCATCGAGGCCCTCGAAGGCCCCGAGGCCCTGGTGTTCGACACGCTGATGCACTACGCCGGCATGCGCTGCCAACCCTGGGTGGATCAGGGCCAACAAATCCCGTTCCAGTTCAAGCCCACCGTCAACTACTCGCTGCAATAACGACCGGGGATCACAGTGGATTTTTCACTCGCCAGTGCCTTTGAGCATTTCACCGCCGCGACATGGATCATCGCCACCACCCTGCTGGTGATGTCGGTCCTGTCCCTGGGCGTCGCGCTCAATCGGGCCTTCTACTTCATGCGGGCACGCAAGCAGTCCCTGGACTTCGCCGGCAACGTGGCCGGGGAGCTGGAGAAGGCCAACGTCCCCGCCATCGTCAGCGCCGCCAGCGAGGACACCTACAAGTTCAGCTACCTGGCGCGCATCGTGCGCGACGGCCTGGTGGACGCGCAGGACCTCAAGACCAAGGGCCAGCTGGAGGACCTCAGCACCGTCGGCACCGCGATGGAGCGCGCCGTGCTGGAGGAGGCGGGCATGATGAAGAAGTGGATGACGATCCTGGCCACCGTGGCCTCGTCGGCGCCCTTCGTGGGGCTGCTGGGCACGGTGTTCGGCATCATCAACTCCTTCAAGGGCATGGAAGCCAGCGAATCGGCGGGCCTGTCCGCGGTGGCCGGCGGCATCGCCGAGGCGCTGATCATGACCGGCTTCGGCCTGGTCGTGGCCATCCCCGCGGTGTGGCTCTACAACTGGGCGATCGCCCGCGTGGAGGGCTTCAACGCCGAGATGGGCAACTCCGCGAGCGAGATGTTCGACTGGATCAAGAAGAACAAGGCCGCCTTCTAGGCGACGCGCGCCCGGCTCCCCTCCGGGGGGGCCTGATCCAGGACCCGAAGGACGGAGAGGAGCAGCCCCATGAGCATGGTCAGCAGCAGCGGAAAGGGCCCGCAGGCGGACATCAACGTCACGCCGTTGGTCGACATCGTGCTGGTGCTCCTGATCATCTTCATGGTGATCACGCCCATGCTGCAGCTCGGCGCGGAGGTGAAGCTGCCGAAGGCCAAGCACGCGCAGGCCAAGGAGGACAGCGGGGAGGCCACGATCATCTCCGTCAAGGAGGACGGCACCACCTACCTGGCCCAGGACATCATCACCATCGAGGATCTGGAGGATCAGCTGGACGGCATCCTCCTGGCGGAGCCCTTCAAGTTCATCCTGATCAAGGGGGACGTGAAGGCCCGCTACGCCGACG
>CALCXL010000929.1 GCA_937907595.1 uncultured Pseudomonadota bacterium | reverse complement strand
AGCATCGGCCGGGCGGTGGAGGGCGCGGGGGCGTCGGCCTTGAGCGTGATCAACACGCTGCTGGGCATGGCCATCGACCTGGAGCACCGTCGCCCGCTGCTGAGCCTGGGCTGGGGCGGGCTGAGCGGCCCGGCCATCAAGCCGGTGGCGCTGCGCATGGTCTGGCAGATCTCCCAGGCCTGCTCCATCCCCGTCCTGGGCATGGGCGGGATCTGGAACGCCAAGGACGCCCTGGAGTTCCTGGTCTGCGGCGCCACCGCCGTGCAGATCGGCACCGCCAACTTTGTGCACCCCGGCACCGCCGCCGACGTCGTCCAGGGGATGCGTGAGTGGTGTGCCGAGCGCGACATCGCCGCCATCGCGGACATCGTCGGCACCCTCAAGGCGTGAGCCCCGGCCCCAGCGAGCCCCCGTCGATCGGCGGCGCCACCCTGCGCGATCGCCTGCGCGACGCCCTGCCCCGCGTCCCCCTGAAGGCCGCCTGGCGGGCCCTGATCCGCCACAACCGCGCCCGCCGCCCCGAGTCCCCGCGCTTCCTCAAGCAGGCCCAGGTGGACCAGGCCCTGGCCGCCGTGCCCCCCGCCGACTTCGACGCCGACGCCCTCAAGGCCGCGCTGGCCGCCTGCGATGGGGCGGCCGTCGACCGCCTGCTGTCCTGGCTGCCCCGGGTGGCGACGGAGCCGGTGATCGTCCGGGTCGTCGGGTGGCCGGCGTCCTTCGGCCCCGCGCTGCAGGCCCGGCTGCTGCGCCGCCCCCTGGGTGCGATGTCCCCGGGGGAGGCGGCGGCGCTGAAGCGGGAGTTCGACGGCTTCGACCTGGGCGGGTCTCGTCTGGCGGTGGAGGTGGACCTGCCCCCGGATCGCGTGCTGCCGGGGGTGCCGCGCTCCCTGCGGGCCGAGCCCATGCGGCGCGACCGCGGCGGGCCCTGGCTGCCCCACGTCGACGAGCGGGGCCGGCACTTCGTCACCCCCGAGGCGATCGCGGCGCGGCAGGCGGGCTACGTGGCCGCGTTGGGGGACAGCGTGCTGGACGGCTTCTGCGGCCTGGGCGGCAACGCGGTGATGATGGCTCGGGCGGGGCTGCGGGTCGTGGCGGTGGAGGCGGTGCCCGAGCGGCTGGCGCTGGCCACGCGCAACGCCCGGTCCTTCGGGGTCTCCATCGACTTCCGCTCCGGCGACCTGCGCGATCAGCTCGACGTCGACGTCGACGTGCTGTTCCTGGACCCGCCCTGGGACCGCGACGGCGGGGAGGCCACCTGGGATCGACTGCTGGGCTTCGTGCCGCCGGATCGACCGAAGCTCGTGCTCAAGCTGCCCCGGAGCTTCGACCTCGGGACCCTGCCGGAGCGGGAGTGGACGATGCACTGGGAGTTCGGGGCGGGGGAGGACGACGCGGCCGTGGTGCGGATGATCACCGCGGTGGGGCGCTGACCGGCGTTTGCCCTGCGAATCACGCCTCGGCGGGCTGCTCCGCCGGCACGAACACCATCGTGTTGCGGCGGCTCCACCAGTAGAAGGCGGTCTTGCGCAGGAAGTTGGTGAGGTGGGGGTGCCGCACCCAGCCGCGCTGGTTCAGCTCGGCCTCCCACTCGGCCTCCGGGCGGCAGGCGATGTGGCCCACGCCGGCCTGGCCGGGGTACCCGCCGGCGAAGACGACGTAGCGCGTGGCCGAGCCGCAGAGGAAGTCGAAGAAGGCGTCGTGCCGGTCCCGGGGGATGTGCTCAACCACCTCCAGGGACATGGACAGGTCGAAGGTGCCCAGGCCCAGGTCGCCCTCCTGGGTGACGTCGGCGGTGATGGCCTCCGCGCCGCCCAGGTACGTGCCGGTGACGGGGTTGGGCTCGATGCCCACGGCGCGGTCCACGCCCATCGCGGCGAAGCGCCCGGCGTAGTAGCCGGTGCCGCAGCCCACATCGACCGTGCTCTTCACGTCGTGGAAGACGGCGATGAGGGCGTCGGCCAGGTCCACGTCGAAGAGCGGGAGCAGCTCGTGATCCTCCGGCTTCCAGGCCTCCGACTTCGAGTAGCGGAAGCCCTTGCGCAGCCAGGCCTTGAACCAGCGGAGGCCGATGACGATGTCCTGGAGCACCCTGTTGTGCCGAATTGCCATCCTGCCCTCCTGCTGCGATCGACGGCCGGACCCCGCGACGGGTCGCAGCTCAAGTGCCTGAAATCACGACGGTTGTTGCGATTCCGGCGGCGGAGTGTGCCACAGGGTCCCCCCCGGAGCAAGACAGGATCGGGGCCCTGCGGGCGCGGTCGGGGAGCTCAGCCCAGGGCCGCGGCAAGCTCCTGGTCGGTGGCCCGGGGCCCGAAACGGTGGCGGAACCAGTTGAGGAGGGCGATGCCCGTGTAGGTCACCGGGACGTAGCGGCAGCCCAGGCCGATCCAGAACAGGGCGATGCGGGCGGCGCTGCGGCCGGAGATCAGGCCGGGCCCCATGCGCGACGTGAACGCCGAGGGGACGATGTGCCGGTAGGTCAGCCCCGGGTCCCGGGCGTAGCGGCGGGCGAAGCGGGCGTACGCCATCTTGCTGGCCTTGTAGACGACCAGATCGGGGTTGCCCCAGTGGGGGTGGCACTCGATCTCCGAGCCCACCGCCCAGACCTCCGGGGTCCCCGTCGACAGCCCGCGGAAGCGCTCGATCAACCGCACGAAGCTGGTGCAGTTGGCGGCCATCGCCCGCTCGACCTTGGCGCCATGGGCCAGCACCAGCAGGTCCGCGTCGGCCAGCAGGGGGTCGAAGGCGGACAGGTCGTCCACCGTCCACTCCCGCCCGTGGGCCAGCGTGACGACGTCGGCCGCCCCGCGCTCGCGCAGCAGGTCCATCAGGGGCGCCCCGAAGGCCCCCTGTCCGCCCGTCACCACCACCCGCTTGCCCGTCATGCTGCCCATCGTCGCCGCCGCTCTCCCCGTGCGCGGGGCTATACCAGCGCCCGCGGCGACCGGCCATGAATGTGCCCGCCCCGCCCTCCGTCCCTAAGATGTGCCCGCAATGAGACCCCTGCTCCTGCTCCTGGCCCTGCTGCTCAGCGGGCCGGCCGCCGCCGCCGATGCCCCTTGGGCGCGCATCGACGTGCCCGGCGCCGCCGTCTCCGTGGAGCTCCCCGGGGTGGTCGTGCCCCGCCACGTCGTCAAACAGACCCTGATCGGCAAGGTGGTCAGCGACACGCTGCTGGTGGAGCCCGAGGGCGGCTGGATGGCGGTGACCGTGACCCACGTGCCCGGCGTGGCCCTGAAGGTGGCCAGCGAGGACTCCGTGCTCAACCGCGCCCGCAAGAGCGTGCTGGCGGACACGAAGGGCGAGCAGAGCTCCTGGCAGGCCGTGGAGCGCGGCGGGCGCAGCGGCATGGAGCTTCGGTTCACCGTCGACAAGGGGAGCGCGGTGCAGCAGGGCGTCAGCGAGATCCACACCTTCGACGGGATGGTGATCACCCTGACCTACGCGCTGCCGAAGGCGTCGGTGCCCGACGGCGATCGCTTCCGGGCCTCCCTGCGCTTCGATTGAGCGGGGGCGCTACCCCTCCTCGACCGCCTCCCGCGCCGGCGCCAGGTCGTCGAGCACCAGGTAGAGCACCGGCACCGCCACCAGGGTCAGGGCGGTCGCGAAGGACAGCCCCACGCTGAGGGACACGGCCATGGGCGCCAGCATGGGCTCCTTGCCGGCGATGCCCAGGGCCAGGGGGAGCAGGCCCACCACGGTGGTCAGGGTGGTGATGAGGATCGGCCGCAGGCGCAGCAGCGAGGCGGTCACCACGGACTCCTCCGCCGACAGCCCGGCCTTGCGCTGGGTGTTCACGAAGTCGACCAGCACCAGGGAGTCGTTGACCACGATGCCGATCAGGCCCACCGCGCCGATCATCGCCGACAGCGACAGGTCCAGCCGGAAGAAGAAGAGCCCGAGCATCACCCCCGCCAACCCCAGGGGCACCGCGGCCAGGATGATGAGCGGCTGCAGGTAGGAGCCGAACTGCACCGCGAGCACGGCGTAGATGAGCAACAGCGCCAGGATCCCGGCGTAGGGCAGCCGCCGGAAGCTCTCCTTCGTGTCCGCGGCCTCGCCCCCCCAGACCAGGGTGACGTCGTCGTCGACGGGCCCCAGGGCGGCCTCCAGGGCCTTCTGCTCGGCGGAGGGGGTGGAGACTTCGTCGTCCAGGTCCGCGACCACCCGCACCGATCGCGCCCCGTCCAGCCGGGTCACCCGGCCCACCGACGTGGTGCGCGTAACGTCGGCCACCTGGCGCAGCCGCACCGACCCGTGCGCGCCCACCCGCAGGGGGAGATCGTTCACGTCCGACGCCGCAGTCCCCGCGGGCAGCACCACCCGGACCTCCGCGGTCCAGGAGTCGATCGGGAGCTCCAGCGCGACCACGCCCTCCAGGGCCCCGCGCAGCGCCTGCGCCACCTCGCCCTCGCGCAGCCCCATGCGCGCCGCCCGCGCCGGATCGAGGCGGACCTCGAAGGAGTCGGCGCCGCGCCCCGCGTCCGTGCGCACCCCCTCCACGCCCGGCCGGGACTCCAGGTGGGCCAGCGCGGCCTCCACGGTGTCCGCCACCGCCTGCCGATCCGCGCCCCGCACCCGCACGTCGATGGGCATGCCCACGGGCGGCCCGCCGCCCAGGGAGGTCACGCTGACCTCGGCCACGTCCGCGCGCCGCTCCAGGCGCTCTTGCACCGAGTCCAGGAAGGCGTGCACCGCCTCGGCCTCGTCGGGATCGTCGTGAAAGCCCAGGACGATCATCCCGTAGCGGGGGCCGTAGAGCGGGATCTCGTCGGGCATGCCCTGCATGCCGGTGCGGCTGCGGATGTGGCGCAGCAGGGGCCCCGCCTCCTCCATGGCCTGCCGTTCGACGTCGATGAGCGCCGCCCGGGTTGTGGCCTTGCCCGCCGACGGCGACATGGTGAGCTCGATGTAGGCGAAGACCGGCCGCCCGGGCGTGGTCAGCGAGAGCCGCATCACGGACGCGAGGGAGATCGACGCCACGACGAAGAGCAGCAGGCCGACGCTGGCCAGCAGGCGCCATCGCCGCTGCACGATCACCCGCAGCACGGGCTCGTAGAGGCCGCGCACAAAGCGGGTGGGCGCGTTGTCGTCCTGGGCGGCGTCGCGGCGGCCGTGGTGTGCGAAGTGCCCCGGCAGGATGAAGAAGGCCTCCAGCAGCGACATCGTCAGGGCCAGGATGATGACGATGGGGATGATCCGCATGACGCGCCCGATGAGGCCCTCGAGCATCATCAGCGGGGCGAAGGCCAGGCAGGTCGTCACCGTGGCCGCCAGGACCGGGCTGAAGACCTCCGCGGTGCCGTCCAGGGCGGCCTGCATGCGCGACTTGCCCAACTCCAGGTGCCGCTGGGCGTTCTCCACGATGACCACGGCGTCGTCGACGATGATGCCGGTCACCAGCAGCAGCGCGAACATGGAGATCAGGTTCATGGAGACGCCGGCCAGGTGCATCGCGGCGATGGAGCCCAGGAAGGCCACCGGCATCCCCCAGACCACCAGCAGGCCGTTGCGGATGCCCACGAAGGCGCCCAGCAGCAGCGCCACGAGCACCAGGCCCATCGCCCCGTTGCCGGCGAGGGCGACCAGCCGGCGGCGCAGCAGGTAGTCCGACGCGTCGTGGGCGATGAGGTCCAGGCCCTCGGGCAGCGTCTCGGCGCGCTTCTCCAGGTACTTCCACACCGGCGGCACCGAGCTGAGGGCGTCGCCGCTGGGCTGGCGGAGCACCACCATCTGGATCGCGGGCTGCCCGTTGACGCGGAAGGTGACCTCCGGCTCCACCCACTCGTCGGCGATGGTCGCCACCTGCCCGACCGTCAGGTGGGTGCCCCCGGCCACGGAGAGGGGCACGCCGGCCAGGTCGGCGACCTCTTCGATGCCCTTGCGCGTGCGCACGGCCATCTGGTCCCCGCCCGACTCCATCGTGCCCGCCGGGGCGCCGATGCTGGCCGCCTTGAGCGCCCCGGCCACGTCGGCGACCGTCACGCCCATCGCCGTGGCGCGGGGCACGTTGAGCTCCACCCGGACCCGGCGCTCCCAGGCGCCCATGATCTGCACGTCCTGCACGCCGGGCAGCGCCCGCACCTCGTCGGCGACGGCTCGCGCGACGTCGCCCCGGCGGGGATCGCCCACCAGGGCCGCGTGGGTCAGCACGATCTCGATGGCGGCGACGTCGACCTCGGGGCCGATGAGGTCCTTCGGCAGGCCTTCGACCCCGTCCACGGCCCGCCGCACCTCCTCGGCGGCCGCTTCGGTGTCCGTGCCCCGGTTGAACTCCAGGGTCAGCAGGGCGCGGCCCTGGGAGGCCTCGGAGAAGGTGTGGCGCAGGTCGGGCACCGCGGCCAGGGCCTCCTCCAGGGGCAGCAGCACCGCGTCCTCGATGTCCTGGGGCGAGCCGCCAGGCCAGGCCGCCGCCACCACCACGCGGTCCGTGGAGATGGGCGGGAACTCCTCTTTCGGCATGCGGACGTAGGCCAGGATCCCGACCACGACGACCAGCCAGAACACCAGGTTCAGCAGGACGGGCTGCTGGATGGAGGTGCGAACGCTGGAAGGAAGGTAGGCCAGAAGGCGGATCCTACTACCCGACCCCCAACGCCTTCTCCAGCGCGCCGAACACCAGGCTCAGCAGGCGCTGCAGCGGGTCCTTGCGGGCGCCAGCGGGGTCGACCTTGCCCGACACGAAGAGGTGCTCGCCGTCGAAGAGGTCCTCGGTCAGCGGGCGGTTGCCGACCAGGTAGGGAAAGAAGGGCCGCGTGCGCGCCGTGCGGTAGGCCAGGCGGCCGTCGAAGCCCAGGACCCGCGCCGACGCCACCCCCGCGGCGTTGCCCTGCACCGACTCGCCCTCCAGGTGACCGAGCCCGGCCAGGACCACGGCGCCGCTGCCCTCGAACAGCAAGTAGCGGAACTGGAACGTCATCCACGCGTGCAGGTGCCCCAACCGCCAGCGTCGGAGCACCCGGGGCTGGCCCAGGATCGCGACGACGTGCGCGGGGTGGACCACGAAGCCGGGGTGCTGGTCCAGGCGCAGCACCAGCAGCTGCGTGTCGGGCTCGTCGTCGCCCAGGGTGACGTGCCAGGGCGTGTCCGTGGGCCGGAAGCGATCCAGGGTGACGAGGCCCGATGCGAGGCTGCTGAAGGGGTGGCTCCAGCCGCCGAAGACCAGCTCCGTGTCCGGCGTGCCCTCCCGCCGGGTCACGAAGCCCGAGCGCACCCGCAGGACGTCGCCGGGCTGCACGGTGAGGGTGAGGCGGGGCTCGGGCGGGTCGGCGGTGGCGGCGCCGTCTGCGTCCGGCGGCACCAGCTGGATGGAGCGGCCCCGCTCGGCCAGCCCCATGAGGCCGAAGTACCAGAAGGACCGCAGGGCGAGGGGGAGCAGCAGGATGCCGAGGGCCGCGGCCAGGATCTGGGCGCGCTTGGCGTTCCAGGTCTCCAGGATGCGATCGGCGGGGCCCCGCGCGGCCCGGAGCCCTTCCGCCTCCTGCCGGGTCGCCTCCAGGGCCCGCTCGATCGCCGACTCGCTGGCCTCGGCCCCCCTCACTGCGGCGTCGGCTCGCGCCAGGAGGTCGCGCTGTCGATCGTCCAGGGGGTCGGCCCAGGCCTGTTGGAGGCGCTCCAGCTGCCCTTCCAGGCCGCCCACCTCGCCCCGCAGGCTCGCCGTCCGCCGCGCGACCGCGTCCAGCGTCGCCTGCGCCCCGGCCCGCGCGTCGTCCAGCTCCTTGTGCCGCAGGTACAGCGCCAGCTTCGCCAGGTTGCAGCCGACGTAGCCGGCCTCTGCGCAGGCGCGCCGCCGAGCCTCCTGGGCGTGGGTGACGGCCCCCTGCGCGGCCCCGAGCACCCGCCGCTCGACCTCCTGCCGCTCCCGCTCCGCGGCCGCCAGGGCCTGCTCCTTGAGGGCCAGGGCCGACCGCACCGCGCCGTCCTGCCCCGACAATGTCGAGCGTGACTCTGCGAGCAGGCGATCCTGCAGCGCGCCCCGCTGGCTGCGGGTGGCCAGCGCCTCGGCCCGGGCCGCCTCCAGGTCCCGCTGGGCGGCCGCGTCCCCCGCGTCCAGCGCCGCAAGGGCCTCACGTCGCCGCTGCGCCTCCCCCAGGGCGTCGCGACCCAGGTCCAGGAACGCCATCGCCAGCAGCAGCGCCAGGGCCACAGCGAGGTACTTCCAGGTCGCCTGGAGGAGCAGGAGGAGGACGCGGCTCACGCTGGCGAGGGTAGCCCTGGCGGGCGCCGCTGCCCTCCCGATCTGCCGGATGGGACCGCGTCGCCCTCCTCCACTCGAGTGCGGTGGAGCCCCGGATCGCCCCGATGGTGCTTGCCAGCCCGCACCGTCGGTGTTAGATCCCGCCCACTATTTCCTGACGTCAGTCGGGGAGGCCGCGGGGCCTCCCCTTTTTTGTGCCTGACGCGCAGGCGGAGCGAGCCGTGACCGACCCCTTTGCCGCATCCAGCGTTGCCGACCGCGCCGAACAGGCGCTGGCTCCGCACGTGGCGGAGGCGGGGTACGAGCTCTTGCTCTGCGAGTGGAGCGGCGCGGGCGGCAAGCCCACGCTCTGGGTGTACATCGAGCGCCCCGACGGGGAGCCCGTGGGCATCACGGACTGCGCGGCGGTCAACGACGCCATCGCGGACCTGCTGGACGTGGAGGACCTGCTGCCGGGGGCCTACCTCCTCAACGTGTCCTCGCCCGGGGTGGAGCGCCCCCTCAAGCGCTCCGAGCACTTCGCTGCCCACCTGGGGCAGCTGACAAAGATCCGAACGTGGGAGCCCATCAGCGACCGCCGGAACTGGAGAGGCACCATCACTGCGGTGGACGGCGACGTCGTCACCATCACCGTGGACGGCGCCGAACATCGAATCCCCCTGCCCGCCATCGAGCGGGCGCATCTGGTCTGGACGGCCCCTGAGAAGGGGCAGAAGAAGGGCGGCTCGCGCCGTAAGAAGCGCGGACGATCCTGAGCGGAGTTTGAGATGGAAGGCCTTCAGCGCATCATCGAGCAGGTAAGCCGGGAGAAGGGCATCAACCCTGACTCCCTGTTCGAAACCGTCGAGCAGGCCATGGTCGCCGCAGCCCGCAAGGTCTACGGCCTGACCAAGGACATCGAGGCGCAGTACAACAAGGAGTCCGACGAGGTCGAGCTCTTCGAGTTCAAGACCGTCGTGGAGGAGATCGAGGACCCGGACACGGAGATCCTCCAGGAGGACGCGCGTCTGCTGGACCCCGGCTGCGTCGTCGGCGACGAGCTCGGCCTCAAGATGGACATGGAGACGTTCGGCCGCATCGCCGCGCAGACCGCCAAGCAGGTCATCATCCAGCGCGTCCGCGACTCCGAGCGCGAGAAGATCTACGACGCCTACAAGGACCGCGTGGGCGAGCTCATCACGGGCATCGTCCGCCGCTTTGAGAAGGGCGCGATCATCGTCGACTTCGGCAAGACCGAGGCCGTCATCCCCGCCCGCGAGCAGGTCCGCACGGAGACCTACCGCCAGGGCGACCGCATCCAGGCCTACATCCTGGAGGTGGCCCGCAACGCCCGCGGCCCGCAGATCGTGCTGTCGCGCACGCACCCCGGCCTGCTGGTCAAGCTGTTCGAGATGGAGGTGCCGGAGATCTACGAGGGCATCGTCACCATCGAGGCCGCCGTCCGCGAGCCCGGTCAGCGCGCCAAGATCGCCGTCTCCTCCCGGGACGGGGACGTGGACCCGGTCGGCGCCTGCGTCGGCATGAAGGGCTCCCGCGTCCAGGCGGTCGTGCAGGAGCTTCGCGGCGAGAAGATCGACATCATCCCGTACGCGATGGACCCCGCGCGCTTCGTCTGCTCGGCCATCAGCCCCGCCATCGTCACCAAGGTGATCCTGGACGAGGACACGCGCACGATGGAGCTCATCGTGCCCGACGACATGCTGAGCCTGGCGATCGGCCGGCGCGGTCAGAACGTGCGGCTCGCCGCGCAGCTGACGGGCTGGAAGATCGACATCCACAGCGAGACGAAGATCAACGAGATGAACGACGTCGCTCGTTCGGAGCTCGCGCTCATCGACGGCCTGTCCGAGGACAACCGCGAGCTGCTCATCCGCTACGGCTTCCGCACGATCGAGGCGGTTGCTGATGCTGAGCCGGACGACCTGGTGGACACCCTGGGCATCAGCGACGAGCTGGCCCAGGTCGTGGTGGACAACGCCGACGAGGTCCTGACCGAGCGCATGCGCGAAGAGCTCGCGCGTCGTGAGGAGAACGTTCGCCGTCGCGCGGCCGGGATCCCCACCCTCGAAGAGGAGGAGGCCGCGATCCGCGCCAAGGCCGCGGCCGAAGCGCTGGCCATCGAGCGGGCGGCGGAGAACGAGCGCCGCGCGGCCGAGGGTCTGCCCTCGCTGGAAGAAGAAGAGGCCGAGGCGGCCCGGCTGGCCGCGGAGCAGGAGGCAGCGGACCTCGCCGCCATGGAGGCCCTGCAGGACGAGAACTTCGGTTCCGGTCTGGCCGAAGACGCCCCCGCTGAGGGTGAGGGCGACGAGGCCCCCGCCGACGAGGCTCCTGCCGACGAGGCCCCCGCGGCCGACGAGGCTCCTGCCGACGAGGCTCCTGTCGACGAGGCCCCCGCGGCCGACGAGGCCCCCGCGGCCGAGGAGACCGACTAGCTGATGGAGAGCGCGCAGCCCCAACGCACCTGCGTGGTGACGGGCAGGAAGCTCCAGCCCGACGAGGGGCTGCGCATCGTTCTTGGGCCCGACGGCGCCCCGGCGGTCGACTGGAAAGGTCGGTTGCCGGGGCGCGGCGCCTGGGTCCTCTGGGAACGGGAGGCCCTGGAAGGGGTCGGAGGCAGGGGACGTCTGAGCCGGGCGTTCAAGCAGCCGGTGCAGGTCCCCGAGGAGCACTGGCCCCTGGCGCTGGCCCGGGAGCGGGTGGTCCGGCACCAGACGGAGCTGATCGGCCTCGCCACGCGCGCGGGGCAGCTGAAGGTGGGAGGCGGCGTCGCGGAGCGCTGCCTCAAGAAGGGCTGGGCCACGGGCATCGTGCTCGCGTCGGACGCGGGCGCCACGGTGGCTGAAGACTTCGGCCGGAAGGCCAAGGGCTACGAAGTGGAGCTGCACCGATCCGTGTTGAGCGCCGAAGCGATCGGAATCGCTCTCGGAAAAGGCGGCCCACGCAGCGTTTTGGCCCTAGGTGCGGGTCCTTTGGTGAGATCCCTCCGAATCCAGTTGCTACGTGGGATTGCACTCTTATAATTGCGCGCCCTTCCAGGGGGGTATTCCCCAGGAAGGCACAAACAGGGCCGGAGCGACTGCTCGGGCCTCCGATGTTTCGGCATCGGGAATCCAGCTCCATCCCGGGGAGGTGTCCTCGGACTCACGAGGCGGGCGAATCCCCGCCGAACGGGCTCTGGAGCGTACAGAACGGCGGCGTCAGGAATGGCCAAGAACAGCATCTTCGACCGCGCGGATGCGCTGAGGCGTGGCCGCGGCCAGGCCTCCCGAGGAGACGGCGACTCGTCGTCGGACAGCTCATCTTCTGCTTCCCGGGTCGTCCGGCGTCGCGGCGGAGCTCCCGATCCTGCGCCCGCGGCTGCCCCCGCCAACGGAACCCCTGCCCAGACGGTGACCCGTCGCCGCCGCGCTGCGCCCGAGCCGCCGCCGGCCCCCGCGCCCGTGGTGGCCCCCGTGGTGGCGGCGCCCCCGCCCCCGCCGGAGCCTGTCCCCGTGCCCGCCCCCGTCGCCGTGGAGGCCGCTCCCGAGCCCGCCCCCGCCGCCGTCGAAGCGGCCCCCGAGCCTGTCGCCGCCCCCGTGGTGGAGGCTGCCCCCGAGCCGGTGGCCCCCGAGCCGGTGGCCCCCGAGCCGGTGGCCCCCGAGCCTGTCGCCGCCGCGCCGGCCGAGGCCGCCGAGGTCGCAGCCGCCGCGCCCAGCGAAGCCGTCGACGCAGACGGCGCGCCGCCGAGCATCGACGACCTGCTGTCCACCCCCCGTCGCGCCAAGAAGGTCCACAAGGTCCTCAACGACGATCAGGTGCGTCAGGACTCCGAGCGTCAGGACGCCCCGGCCGGCGCCGCCGCCGCCGCCGTGGCTG
>CALCXL010000928.1 GCA_937907595.1 uncultured Pseudomonadota bacterium | reverse complement strand
GAGCATTGCCGACGGAGCGAGGCCGGCGCGGCCTGGGTCAGGGGACGGGCTTACGGCCTCAGCGCGCGGCCGGCGTCCCGGGAGGTGAGGCCCTGCCGGCAGCCTGCATCGTGGGGAGCCCCCAGGCCGTCGCAGATCCACCCACCGAGCTCCACGGACGCGTAGGTCCTTCCGATGCTGACCCCCGCGCCCCGAGCGCCCTCCGCCCGGCGGGAAGGGGGGAGGAGATCGAGCGCCGCGCTCAGCTTGAGGGGCATCGGATGGAGGTGGTCGGCCACGTGGAAGCCCAGCCCCGACCAGCAGCCGGCGCGCGCGGGCTCCGAAGGCAGGGACTCGCACGCGCTGAGGGGCCAGTCGGCCCCCGGCCACGCCACCACGCTCACGAACCACCCCGCCCCCATCCAGCAGGGCTCCTGGAGGGCCGGAACCAGCGATCCGCAGCGATCCACGACCTCGGGCCGGAGCACGGGCGCCGCGGCGAAGGGCTCGCAGCGGCTGCGCAGGTCGGGAGGCACGCGATCGCAGGGCCCGCCGAGCCGCCCCAGGGGGCCGGCGCCCCGGCTGATGGACGCGGAGTTGAACCCCACCCCCCAGGCGACGCCCTCCTGGCAGTCGCGCCGGCGCTCGGGGGTCGACAGCTCCTCGCAGGTGGCCAGGGGGACCCGGTCGTCGTCGTAGCGGGCCGCCGCGTAGAAGCCGAGCCCGTCGAAGCAGGTGCCCCGCGTCAGCGGGCCGTCGAAGCGGGGCGGCGCCTGGAGGAGCAGGCCGAGGCCGCCGACGGCGCCGATGAGGGGCAGCACGATCCCCGCTGCCGCCGCCCCCCCGCCCGCCGCGCGGCGCCCGATCCCTGCCCCCGGCGGGGCCAGGCGTCCGGCGAGCCAGGCCCAGCCCACCCCCGCCCCCACCCCCAGGGCGATGAGCAGGGGGGGAAGCACCCGGTGGCTGTGTTCGCGGACGTTGGTCCACCGACGAGGCGTGAGATCCAGGGACGTGTCGAGGAGCACCCAGGCCGCGCAGAACACGCCGACGTAGAGCACGGGCAGCGCGCGGGCGAGGCGGGCGGCGGGGGGCCCGGGAGCGAACACCGAGGCCGCGCAGAGGGCGAGGCCGAGCCAGGCGAACAGGACCCACCCCTGGTCGAGGCTCCAGGCGAGGGCAGCGCGGCTCCCGGGGAGGGCGTCGTGGAAGTGCAGGGCCCAGGGCAGCTCCGGATGGACCAGCTGGGTGATGCGCCCCGGGCTCGGGTGGAGCGTGAAGAGACGCTGGAGGATCGGATCGCCCTGGGACCTGGCGCCGAAGGGAGCGTGGAGCAGGAGCCGGTACAGCAGGGGCGACGCGCCGATCACGGCGCCGGCCGCGATCGCCCCCGACCGGGCGAGCCGGCGCCCCCCCTCGGCGAGGGCCAGCGCGGCCCCCGCGCTGACGAGGAAGAAGGGCAAGGAGC
>CALCXL010000927.1 GCA_937907595.1 uncultured Pseudomonadota bacterium | reverse complement strand
AGGGTGATGCGCCGGGGCGTGGGGGGCGGGCCTTCGGGGTCCCGCTGCGAGCGGACCTTGGGGGAGGCGAGGCGTTCGGACACCGCCGCAGCCTAGAGCACCGGCGGATGCTCGCGTGAGGGGCCGCTGGTACGATGGGTGTTCCCTGGGGGGAAGCAGCTTTGAGGACGACCTTGCTCCAGCACGTCCGTGTCTTGCTGATCGACGACGACTTCTCCGCCCGCGACGCGGTGCGGGAGGCGCTGCGTGGCTCGACCCTCGACTTCGACCTGCAGGCGGTCGACAGCGTGACCGCCGGGCTGGCCGCCCTGGATGAGGCGCCGGTCGACGTCGTCCTGCTCTCGTCCACGGCGCCGGACATGAACGGCGCCGACGCGGTGCGGCGGCTGGTGGAGCACAGCGGACGCGCGCCGCTGCTGGTGCTCTGCGATCCCGGGGAGGAGGACCACACCACCGAGCTCCTGCAGGCGGGCGCACAGGACACGCTCTGGCGGGGGCCCTTCGCCGAGGAGCTGCTCGCGCGGTCCATCGCCCACGCCATCGAACGCCGCGCCCTCATCCGGCTGGCGGAGGAGCGCCTGCGCAAGCTGGAGGCGAGCGAGGCCGGCTTTCGGGCCGTGGCGCAGGGGGCGGACGGCATCGCGGTGGTGGTCGGCCGGACGGTGCAGTGGGCCAACCCGGCCGCGGTGGAGCTGCTGGGCGCCAACCTCATCGGCGGCGGCCTGCCCCTGGAGGTCCGGGAGACGGGCACCACGGAGGTCAGCCTGCACCGGGACCAGGGTCGAATCACGGTGGAGGCCCAGGCCACGGAGACCGACTGGGACGGCGAGCCCGCCACCCTGGTGACCCTGCGCGACGTCACCGGCCGCCACGAGCTGGCCGAGCGGGTGCGCAAGGTGCAGGCCCTGTCCCTGGTGGGGCGGCTGGCCGGCGGCGTGGCCCACGACTTCAACAACATCCTGACGGGCATGCTCGGCAACCTGGACCTCCTGGAGGAGGTCGTGAAGGGCACAGCGGCCCAGGCCCAGCTCCACGCCGTCATCGAGGGCGCCGAGCAGGCCGCGCGGCTGACCCAGCGCTTGCTGGCCTTCGGGCACCAGCAGCTGGTCCAGCCCCGGCCGCAGGACCTGGGCCGCGTGATCAGCCGGGTGGAGCGCTGGCTGCGGCACCTCTGCGGACCGGAGGTGGAGGTGGTGCTCGCGCTCACCGACGACCTGCCCACCGTGCTGGCCGACCCGGTGGAGCTGGAGCAGATCCTCTTCAACCTGGTCGGCAACGCCCGCGACGCCATCGACGGCGCGGGCACCGTCACCGTGGCCACCCGGCAGGAGACCGTCGACGGCATCGACTGCGTCGTGCTCAGCGTGGAGGACACCGGCAGCGGCATCCCCGAGTCGGTGCGCGGTCAGCTCTTCGAGCCCTTCGTCACCACCAAGGAGAGCAGCGGAGGCGTGGGCCTGGGCCTGCCCACCGTCTCGGACATCGTGGAGCGGCGGGGCGGGCGCATCGCCTTCGACACGGAGCTGGAGCGCGGCACCACCTTCACGGTCTGGCTGCCTGCGCAGAGCGAGCGCGGGGAGACGTCGGACGTGGCCGTGCCCACGACCGCCGACGAGGGCGAGGTCGTGCTGGTGGTCGACGACGATCAGGCCATCCGGCAGCTGCTGCGCGCGGCCCTGGAGGCGTCGGGGTACATCGTGGAGGTCGCCCCCGACGGCGCCGAGGGCCTGCGCCGCGCCCGCGCCCTGGGCGATCGCCTGAACCTGCTGGTGACGGACGTGATGATGCCCGGCATGCGCGGCGACGAGCTCGCCAGCCGGCTGCAGGAGGAGCTGCCCAGCCTCCGCGCCCTGCTGATCTCCGGGTTCGCCCAGAGCGCCCTCAACGACGGCCGCGCCCTGAGCCCCCGCTCGGACTTCCTGGGCAAGCCCTTCCGCACCGGCGACCTGCTCCGGCGCGTGCGCGGCCTGCTGGATCGCTGAGGCCGCATCGAGCGGGCGCCCCGCCGGTCGGTGAGAGAGCGGCTACCATGCTGCCCCGTGGCCGGCCTCCGCTCCAGACTCTCCGCCCCCCTCAAGACCGCGCTCAAGCGTCGGCTGGCCGGCGACGACGTGGACGCGCTGGTCTCCCGCCGGGACCGCCGCCGCCTGCGCTGGCTGGTGGAGGAGAGCCAGGACCTCAACGCCCGCTTCCGCGCGCTCCGGGCCCTGTCCGAGCTGCAGGACCCCGACTCCGCCCGCTTGATGCTGGACCGGGTGGAGGCCGAGGCCGGCGCCCTGCCCTCCGCGGAGGTGCGCAGCGCGGCCGAAGGGCTGGGGCGCATGATGCACGGCGACGCGGCCGGGCCCCTGCGTCGCCTGCTGTCGCCCGATCGTCCCGTGGGCGTGCAGCTGGCCGCCGCGCGCTCCCTGGCCACCCTGGGCCAGGACGAGCACTGGGCGGCGGTGCGCGAGTGGGCCCTGCGCGCCGACGGTGACTGGCCGCTGTTCCCCGACGAGCGCGACTGCGCCGACTGCCCGCGCCGGGATCCTCTGGGCACGTTCGCGGTGGTGCAGGTGGTGCAGACGCTCTTCGCCGACAAGGGCCCCACCTGGTGGTCCAGCAAGGCGTCGAAGTGGCTGGAGTCGGACCAGCCCCGCCCGCGCATGGCCAGCGACAAGGGGGCGGACAAGGTCGTGGCCCAGGAGCAGCGCTACGCCCTGGAGAAGAAGGTCCTGGACGACGAGGCCTTCGCCGGCACGGTGCGGCACCTGGGCGCCTTCGGGTTGGACCGGGACTTCGACCTGCTGCACGGCCTCATCGACCGCGGCCTGCCGGTGCTTCAGGCCCTGGGCCTCAACGGCGACCGACGCGCCATCGACCCCATCCGGCAGGCCCTGGCCCGGGGCGAGCACCCCGCCGACGCCGCCCGCGCGGCCGGGCGCCTGGGCTGGCCGGAGCTGGCCCCGGACCTGGCGGACCTGCGCGGCCGCTGCGAGGACCCGGCGGCCCGCGCCAACATCGCCTGGGCCCTGGGGGAGTGCGGCGGGGAGGAAGCCGTGCGCGTCCTGGTGGAGCTGGTGCGCTCCCGGGAGGAGGAGCTCCCCGAGCACGAGTTCCAGTGGGTGGCCCTGGGCCTGAAGCGCTGCGGGGTCATCGGTCGGGAGGCGATCCGCGGCTCAGTGGCCATCGCCCGGGCCGGGGGCGGAGAGCGCGGGCGGGTCAAGCGGCTGGCGGAGATCGCCGGCATCCACTGAAATCAGCCGTCGTCGTCCTCATCGGGCGCGCCGCGCTGCAGCCAGCGGAAGGCGCCGACGGCCAGGAAGAAGACACCCAGGCCCAACAGGATGGCCACCGTCTCCACTTCGCCCACCTCCATGCCGAAGCGGCTGAACGTGATCTTGGCGTCGTGCGACTCCGTGTTGTGGGCGTAAACCAGCGCGCCGCTGATGAGGAAGATGAGTCCGGTGAGGATCGCGCCCATGCCGGATCCTGGCCCTGTCCGCGTCGACGTGCAACGCCGGAGCCACTTCGATCGTCTGTCGCAGGGAACGGAGCCGACCGGATGAAGACCCACGCCCCCCTGGGGATCCTCCTGGCGATCGTCGTCCTGGCCCAGGGCTGCGCCTGGATCCCGCGCAGCTATGTGGCCCGCGCCGACCACTCGGACAAGACGGAGTTCGACCTCGTCGAGGGCAGCCCCATGTACACCCTGATCCCCCGCGGGTGGATCCAGCCCGTCAACCACCCCCGCTTCGTGCCCGCCGCCGACGCCGACTTCCTGGTCGACGAGGAGCCGGTCATCGTCCTGGAGCACAAGGGCGAGGCGCGCATCTACTCCACCTGGTTCCTGGACGGGCACGAGGTGGTCAACGACACCGTCGCCGGCGACCCCGTGGCCGTGACCTGGTGCCCGCTGGTGCAGGCCGGCGTGGTGTACGAGCGCACCGGCCCCGACGGCCGCGCCCTGACCCTGCAGGCCAGCGGCCGCCTCTGGCGGGACGCCCTGGTGATGTACGACGCCCAGACGAAGTCTCTGTGGACCCAGCACGACGGCCGCGCCCTGGTCGGCTCCAGCCACGAGGCCGGGCACCAGCTCCCGGCCCTGCCCTCGACCCGCAGCACCTGGGCCGAAGCCCGCCGCCGCTACCCCGACGCCCTGGTGCTCAGGAAGCGCGCGGACGGATTGGGCGGCGGCCGCGCGACGATCTACGACGACTACCTGGCCCGCACCGACCAGCTGGGCATCTTCGGCACCCACCTCAGCGACGACAGCCTGCCCGGCAAGACGGAGGTGTTGGCCTTTCTGCGGCCCGAGTCGGCGTATGCGGTCGCCCTGCCGGAGCTGGTGCAGCGCCGCAGCCTGTCCATGAGCGTGGGCGGCGACCCGGTGTTCCTGCACGTCCTGCCGGGGGGACGGGACGGGCGGGTCTGGTTGCGGGTGGCCGACGGGGACCTGCTGGATCTGGCCCTCAGCGCCGACGGCCGGCAGCTGATCGAGGCCGCCACGGGCGCGGCATGGGACGCGCACAGCGGCGAGGTGATCGCGGGCTCGCGCCCGGCGCTGGTGGGGCTGCCCAGCAAGGTCGTGTACTGGTTCGCCTGGCAGCAGAACCACCCGGACAGCCGGGTCTGGGGCGGCGGCGAGCTCCACGAGCCCCGCACCGAAGGCTGATCCCGCGGGCCCCGCCGGGTCGACGTCCCCGGCCCCCGCTGTACTCGCCAGCGTACGGAAGCTCCGTCGACGGGAGGCCAGCCGACGTCGGAGCGCCCTAGCCTCCAAGGGTGCGATGGCTCCCCCCGATCCTTCTGCTCGCGCTCCTGAGCGCCTGCACCACCACCCCCCCGGCCGACGGCTTCGTGCACGTCCCCCTGCGCGGCGTGCACGCCACCCTGACCTGCTCGGGCTGCCACGACCACGACCTGCACGCGGCGCTGCCGACGACCTGCATCGGCTGCCACGTCGACGACGCCCCCGTCCCCCACCACCCCGGCGACTGCGGCGACTGCCACGGCGAGGAGGGCTGGGGCCTGGACTCCATCGACCACTCCTTCTTCCCCCTCACCCTGGGCCACGACGGGCCCGCCTGCGTCGACTGCCACGGCGACGCCCCCTGGGAGGACGCCTCCCCGGCCTGCACCTCCTGCCACACCGCGCCCGCGGCCCACTTCCCCGGCGCTTGCGACGACTGCCACGACCTCTCCGGCTGGGAGGGCGCGGACTTCAACCACAACCCCTTCTTCCCCACGCCGCACGAGGGGGTCAGCGCCTGCGCCTCCTGCCACCCCGCGAACGACTACTCCACGTTCACCTGCACGGACTGCCACGCGCACCGCCAGAGCCGCATGGACGACGAGCACGAGGGCGAGACCAACAACTACGTCTACAGCTCGCCGGCCTGCCTGGACTGCCACCCCGACGGCGACGACTGATCGCGGTCAGCCCCGCATGCGCGCACGGAGCCGCTCCTTGGCCCGGGCTCCCTTGCGCTCCAGGGCGGGCTTCATCAGCCGACGGAGCCAGGGCAGCAGGTAGCCGGTGGTGGCGAGCTTGCCGCCGAAGACGGGGAAGGCCCGCTCGCGTCGACCGTCCTGGGCGCAGTCGAGCACCATGCCGGCCACGAACTCGGCGCTGCAGAGGGTCTGGGAGAAGACGACGTTCTCCACCTCGTCCAGCTCGTCCAGGATGAAGCCGGTCTCGATGGGACCGGGGCTGACGGCGGAGACAGTGACGCCGCTGCCGGCCAGCTCCTGGGCCATCGCGAAGGAGAAGGCGCGCAGCCCGAACTTGGTGGCGGAGTAGGTGGCGGCGCCGTCCAGGGGGATCTTGCCGGCCAGGCTGGCGACGTTGACGACGAAGCCGCCGTCCTTCTGCAGGTGGGGCAGGGCGAGGCGGCTCAGGGCGATGGGCGCGCGCAGGTTGACGTCGACCATGGTGGCCAGCTCGTCGGCGTTGCGGGTGGCGACGGGTCCGCGGAAGTGCGCACCGGCGTTGTTGACCAGGCCGTGCAGTCCGCCGAAGCGCTCCACGGCCTGCTCCACGAGCTCACCCAGGGCGGCCAGATCGCTGACGTCGACGGCGGCCACGAGCACGCGCGCGGGATCGCCCAGCTCGTCGGCGAGGGCCTGCAGGGGCTCCAATCGGCGAGCGACCAGGACGACGTTGGCGCCTTCTGCGAAGAAGGCCCGGGCGCAGGCGCGGCCGACGCCCAGGGAGCCGCCGGTGATGAGGACAGTACGGTCTTGAAAGCGCATGGCGGACTCTACGAGGCCCCGAGCCGTCGCGCTTGACTCGGGAGGAGGTGGGTGTGGAGCGACCGGCGCGCGCTCCACGGTGGGCGGACGCGCGGGCTACCCTCAGGGTCAGCGGGGAGCCTCATGAGCGAAGACAGCGCCACGTCCCACACCGAGCCGGCCGCCGTCGCGCGCCTGCGGGACGAGCCCTTCTTCCAGACCTCCCTCGACCTGCTCTGCCTGGCGACCTTCGACCGGCGCTTCGTGCTGCTGAACCCCCGGTGGACGGAGGTGTTGGGCTGGTCCCTGGAGCACCTGCTGGCCACGCCCTTCCTGGAGCTGGCCCACCCCGACGACGTCGAGTCCACGGTGCAGGTGCTGAGCGCGCTGGGGGATGGCGGCAACGTCCTGGAGTTCTCCAACCGCTTTCGCCGGGCCGACGGCAGCTACCGGCGCCTGGCCTGGCGGGCGATCCCCGCGGACGACGGGCTGATCTACGCCTCCGCCCGCGACATGACCGACGTCGAGCAGAACGCAGTCGACCTGCAGCGCCTGACCGAGGCCCTGGCGACGGCGGCCCGCTTCGACCGAGCGGAGAACCACCTGCTCGCAGCCTTCAGCAGCTCGGACGAGCTGCCCACCGTGCTGGGCTCGGTGCTGGAGGGCCTGGCGGAGCACCTGGGCCTGGCCCCGTCGGCGCTGTACCTGCCCGAGCGGGATTCGCGCCCCTTGATCCGGGTGGCGAGCCTGGGCCTGCAGACGGGGGAGGCGGGGGAAGCGATCGGCGCGGAGGGCGCGGTGGCGCAGGTCGCGAGCAGCCGGCGGCCGATCATGCTGGAGGGGGAGCGGGTCGCGCGCGTCGACGTGGGCCTGGGGGCGGTGGAGGCGGCCGCGGTGGCGGTCCTGCCCCTGGTGCACCGGGACCGGCTGCACGGGGTGCTGTCGGTGGCCTGCCCGCGGCCCTTCGGGGGGACGCACCGGGACTTCTTCGAGCGGATCGCGCCGCAGTTGGGGGTGGCGCTGCACAACGCGCGGCAGCTGGAGGACCTGCGGGACCTGTCCAACCAGGTGGAGGCGCGGGGCCAGGAGGTGGAGGCCAAGAACCTGGAGCTGGTGCAGGCCAACCGCCTGAAGTCGGAGTTCCTGGCGACGATGTCGCACGAGCTGCGCACGCCGCTCAACGCGATCATCGGCTTCTCCGAGGTGCTGCGCGACGGGATGGTCGGCGAGCTGGAGGCGACGCAGCGGGGCTACGTCGACGAGATCTTCTCCGCCGGCGGCCACCTGCTGTCGCTGATCAACGACATCCTGGACCTGTCGAAGGTGGAGGCCGGGCGCATGGTCCTGGAGCCCACGGCGGTGCACCTGCCCGACGTGCTGCGGGCGGGCATCGCCGTCGTGCGGGAGGCGGCGCAGCGGGGAGAGGTCTCGTTGGTGCTGGAGGTGGACGAGGCGCTGCCGCCGGTCTTCGCCGATGCCCGCAAGCTCACCCAGATCGTCTACAACCTGCTGTCCAACGCGGTGAAGTTCACGCAGCCCGGGGGCCGCGTGGCGCTGCGGGGCCAGGTCGCCGACGACCAGTGCGTGATCGAGGTGCAGGACACGGGCATCGGCATCGCCGACCAGGACCAGCAGCGGCTCTTTGAGCCCTTCGTGCAGCTGGACGGCTCCATGGCCCGCCGGTTCGACGGCACGGGCCTGGGGCTGGCGCTGGTGAACCGCTTCGTGGCCCTGCACGGAGGCGAAGTCGACGTGGAGAGCGCGGCGGGGCGGGGGGCGCTGTTCCGCGTGCGGCTGCCGGGGGAGGCGGCGCGGGGGGAGGGTCAGGGCGAATGAGGGGCTACGCCGACCTCCGGGGCGCGGGCTGCCGCCGGTCCCGCCCCGCGGCGCCTACCACCCGTAGCGATCCACCAACGCCTCCAGCCAGGGCTCCGTCGGCGCCGCCGCCCGGTAGGCGGCCACCAGGTCCTGGGCGCTCAACTCGATGACGCCGCCCGCGAGCTCCGGCCGCAGCGCCGCGCGGTAGGCATCCAGCGGCGCCCCCTGGGAACGGTGGCCGGGCAGGGGCCGCGCGGGCTGGTTCAGCGCGGGGTTCCGGGCGTCGGCGACCACCGCGTAGACGACCTCCTCGAAGCCCAGGGAGGCGGCCAGGGCGCGGGCGGTGAAGTGGCTGCGGTAGGGCTGGTTGACGGGGCCGAGCAGCAGGCAGGGGCCGGGCGCCTCGAGCGGATCGGCGACGAACATCGACGTGTCCTGCAGGTAGCCACGGCGGTGCTTGACCAGCAGGTGGCAGTGCACCCGGCGCGCGGCGGGGCGGTCGACGCAGGCCCGACGCCCGGCCTCGTCGAAGGCCCGGGAGACGAAGCCGCCGCAGCACCCGAACTCCACCTCGCTGTACTTGAACTCCACCGCGATCAGGACCCGCACCGGGCGGCCGTCGCGGCGCCCCCGGGCCCGCACCAGCGCGTCCAGCCCCGTGACCACCCGTCCGGTGTGCTCCCCCACGAGCGCGGCCATGTCCGCCGCCACGGCGCAGTCGGCGGGATCGCAGTCGACGTGCGGAGCCTCGAAGTCCACGGCGTCCACCCCCTCGATGCGCAGGCCCTCGGGGCTGGCACCGTCCAGCACCGCAGCCAACGCACCCTGCGCGTCCCCCCAGCGCGCCGGGGCGAAGAGCTGCAGGCAGGCCGCCTGAGAACTGCGCGGGTGATCCAGGTGCGCGTGGGCGCGGACGCCGTGCTGGGCGATGTACCCCTCGATCTGCGCCTGGAAGGGTCCCAGTTGCGGCTCAGAGGGAGCGCGACGACGCCAGACGGCCTGGGCGTGGTCCTGCTGGGCCGTGAAGGCGTTCCACCGGGACCGCCGGGGCGCGTGCACGACCCGGGGCCCGGCCAGCGCAGCGTCGCGCGCGGCGAGCAGGGGCATGAAGTCGGCGCGGGTGGGGGCGCAGTCGGCCGCGACGTGTCCGTGCAGCAGGCCCTCCAGTCCCGCCATCTCGGCGTCGGTCCAGCAGGCCAC
>CALCXL010000926.1 GCA_937907595.1 uncultured Pseudomonadota bacterium | reverse complement strand
CGCGGCCGACGACGACGACGCGGCCGACGACGACGACGCATCCAACGACGACGACGCAGCCGACGATGACGACGACGACGTCGGCGACGACGACGACAGCTCGCCGTCGGAGGCCGAGTTCGGCTGCTCCTGCGCGGCCTCGGTGGCGGCCGGCTCGGGATGTGGCCTCTGGTCCCTGATCGGGTTGCTGGTGCTGCGCCTGCGCCGACGCCCCGCACGCCGGCGCTGATCCCTCCCACCCTGGGCTAACCTCCCCGCATGCACGCATCCGCCCGCCTCCGGCTGCCCTCGGGAGACGTCGTCGAGCTCCTGCCCGGCGACCTGATCGGGCGCACCGCCGCCGCAGCCCTGCACCTGGACGACCCGCGGATCTCCGAGGCCCACGCCCTGCTGAGCCTGCGCGGCGGCGAGCTGCAGATCCTGTCCCTGCGCCGGATGGTGGCCGTGAACGGCAAGGGCGTGACCTCGGCGGTGCTGCGCGCGGGGCTCGTGGTCGCGCTGGCCGACGGCGTCGATCTGGTCGTGGAGGAGGTCAACCTGCCCGGCGTCCTGCCTGCCCTGCAGGCCGAGGGGCTGGGGCGCCGGCTGCTGGGCTCGGTCGCGTCGATCCTGCTCAGGCCCGAGCTGCAGGTCCTGCCCCGCTACGAGCGCGACGCCGACGCCCACCTCTGGATGACCGACACCGACTGGCGCGTGCAGGTCGCCGGCTCCGCTCCCCGCCCCCTGGAGTTGGGCGACTCCTTCGCGGTGGGCGGGCACACCCTGCAGCTGGTCGGCGTGCCGATCCACGCGGCCGGCCACACCCCCACCCGGGTCGACGGCGGCGTGCAGCCCCCCCCTGCGCATCGTGGCCCAGTTCGACACCGCCCACATCCACCGCCTGCAGCACCCCCCCCTGGCCCTGGGCGGCCGCGGCGCGCGCATCCTGAGCGAGCTGGTCACCTTCGGCGGGCCGGTCGCCTGGCAGACCCTGGCGGCCGAGGTCTGGCCCGAGCAGGTCGAACCCGAGGTCCTGCGCCACCGCCTGGACGTCAACCTGGCGCGGCTGCGCAGCCGGCTACGCGGGGCCGGCATCCGCGCGGACCTGGTGCGCAACGACGGCGCGGGGCAGGTCGAACTGCTGCTCTGCGAAGGGGACACGGTCGAGGATCGCACGTGATCCCGGGCGGCTCCGGCGGTGGCTGGAGCCAGCCCGACGAGGACCCGTCGCCGGAGCTGGATCTCCTCAGCGAGCGCTACGAGCGCCGCGATCTGATCGGCGCGGGGGGCATGGGCCGGGTGTTCGAGGCCTACGATCGCGTGCTGCAGCGCACCGTCGCCCTCAAGGAGGTCGCGCCCCACCTCGCCGGCAGCCCCGCCGCGAAGCGCCTGGCGACCGAGTGGCTGCTGACGGCTGATCTGGAGCACCCGGGCATCGTCTCGGTGCACGACGCCGGCCGCACCGAGGACGGTCGGCTCTTCTACACGATGCGCCTGGTGCGGGGCCGATCCCTGGCCGAGCGCCGGGCCCAGGCGGGCTCGATGACCGAGCACCTGGCCTTGGTGCGCCACCTGCACGACGCCGCCCACGCCGTCGGCTATGCCCACGTCCGGGGCATCGTGCATCGCGACCTGAAGCCCGCGAACATCATGGTGGGGGAGTTCGGAGAGACGCAGGTCGTCGACTGGGGGCTGGCCCGGCGGGTGGTGGCCGGCCAGGAGCCCGGGCAGGGAGCGCGGGGGGGCCTCGGGCCGCCGGGGGACCGGGAAGAGCAAGACGAGGAGGGGGCACGGGGGGGCACCGACCCGGGCGGCGGCGGTGGGGACGCGGAGAGCACCCGCGCGGCGGGGACCGACGGCTACATGAGCCCCGAGGCCCGCCTGGGCGGGGCCGTGGACGCTCGCTCGGACGTCTACAGCCTCGGCGCGACGCTGCGCGAGCTGCTGCCCGAGGGTGCCCCGCCGGACCTTCAGTCCATCGCCGACCGGTGCCTGGCCCTGGACCCCGGCGACCGCTACGCCGACGCCCACGAGCTCGCCCTGGACCTGGGGCGCTTCCTGGACGGCCGCCCGGTCAGCGCCTACGCCTACTCTCCCACCGAGCTGCTGCAGCGCCTGGTCCGCTTGTGGCGCGCCCCCCTCGCCGTCGCCGCCGTCGCGGGGCTCGTGCTCGCCGTCACGGCCACCCTGGCCTACACCCGCACCAGCGCGGCCCGCGACCGCGCCCTGCAGGCCGAGGGCGAGGCCCGGGGTGCCTTCGAGCAGGCCGAGCAGCACCTGGCTTCCTCCCTGCAGGCCCAGGCCGCCGCCGCCGCCCGCCACGGGCGCATCCCCGCCGCCCAGATCCTCGCCGCCGCCGCCCTGCTGCACGACGAGTCGCCCCTGGCGCGCGGCGTCCTGCTCGCCGACCTGTCGGGCAGCCGCCCCCTCTCCGTCGACCTGGCCCCCCTGCCCGATTGCGAGTCGCTGTCCCTCAGCGACGCGGGGCTGCTGTGCCAGAGCGCCCGGGGCCTGGAGCTTCATGAGAGTCCCGACGGCCCGCTGTGGACCCTGCCCGGGCCCGTCAGCGACGCCATCGTGGTCGGCGACGTCGTGGCCATCACCCGACCCGGGCACCGCCTGGAGTTGGTCGATCGCCGCGACGGCGCCCCCATCAGCGCGCACGCCGAGGTGCCCGGCCAACACCCCCTGCAGGCCTCCCCGTGGGGCGACCGCGTGGGCCTGGCCAACGGGCAGCTCCTGACGGTGGTGGAGGTCGCCACCGGACGACGCTGGGATGCCGCCCCCTGCGGCGACGTCGCCTCCGCCCTCGCGCTGGGCTTCGGGCCCGAGGAGGCCTTCGTCGTCTGCACCGACGGCCGCATCACCGCCCACCGCGGGCCGGGCGTCGGTCGCCGCGTCACCGACCTCTCCTTGGACTTCCCCCTGCCGCGGGTGCTGCGCTGGGCGGACGGGCTGCTGTTGATGGGGACGGTCAAGGGCATGCTGGAAGCCGTGGACCCCACCGACGGCGAGCCCGCGGGGAGCCTGCAGGTCCTCGAGGGCCCCGTCGACGCCCTGGTGCCCCTGGTCGGGCACCGTCTGGTGGCGGTGTCCGGCGATCGGGGCGGCGCCCGGATCTGGGACCGCGAGGCCGGCGTGGAGCTCCTGCGCCTGCCCGCCCCCACCCGCGCCCTGCACGCCCAGGACGCCGAGCACCTCTGGGTGGTCGGCAAGGACCTGCGACGCTGGGTCCTGCCCGCTCGGCCCCGCCCCCGGCGCTTCCAGGTCCGCACTGGCCTGACCTCGCTGGCGCTGTCCCCCGACGGCGAACGCCTCGCCGCGGCCCAGGGAGACGGGCACGTCACGGTCTGGTCCACCGACGACGGCCGGGTGCTGGCGGAGGACCTCTGGCAGGAGCGGGTGGTGAAGTGGGTGACCTTTCGCCCCGACGGCTCCGAGGTGCTGGCGATGGGCCTGGGGGACGCGCGGGTGCGCCGCTTCTCGGGCCCGGAGCACCGCCTGGGCTTCTCCCCCCCTACACCCCGGCGCGGCGCCTGGCGGCCCTGGCGGACGGTCGCCTCCTGGCCGCGAACTACGGCGTCGATCTGGGGCTGCTGGTCGACGGGGCCTGGACCCGGCAGACGCTCGGCTGGAGGGCCACGGATCTGACGACGACGGCCGACGGCGCCCAGGCCTGGGTCCTGGGGGAGCAGGGGCACGTGGTCCGCGTCGACTCGGGGCGTGAGCGCCTGCAGCACGTGTTTCGACGCGCGGGCGCGCGGGCGATCGCGGCCTCCAGCGACCTGCTCGCCCTGGCCCACCAGGACCACGTGGCGCTGGTCGACCCCGGCGGCCAGGAGCTGCTGCGCCTGGACGCGGGCGCCGGCGGCGTGATGGACGTGGCGCTGTCCCCCGACGGCAAGTGGGCCGCGGCGGGCATGCTCGACGGAACGGCCCGCCTCTGGTCCGCCCGGAGCGGCGCGCTGGTGGCGGTGCTGGTGGGACACACCGAGCGCGTGTCCTGCGTGATCTTCTCGTCGGACAGCCGCACGCTGCTCACCGGCGACTGGGCTGGGAGCGCGCTGCGCTGGAACCTGGACGACGCCGAGCGCCCGGCCGCCGTCCTCGCCGCCGAAGCGGAGGCTGCCTGGCGGATCCGGCTGGAGGACGCCCTGGCCTCCGGCCTCTGAAGCGCGGTCTCCCCAAGGGCCCCGCATGGGGCCAGGACGGGACCCACGGCCGGTGAAAAGGAGGACACAAAGCCGGGTGGAGGGTCGGCCAATGCGGGGGAGAACCACCCGATGCGGCCGAAAACCTGCTAGAGAGCGCCCCACAGCGAGCGCCACGGTTCGAGTCGGCCCAACCATGGGCCTCACCGGCGGCGCGAAAGGAGCGAGATCATGGCCGGCAACACATGGGAGAAGCGTCAGCGCGAGAAGGCCCGCCGGGAGCGCAAGGAGCTCAAGCGGAGCAAGCGCGACGAAAAGCGCGAAGCCGGCGAGGAGGACGTCGACGGCCCCACCAACGAAGAGTTGATGGAGCAGTTCGCGGCGCTCAACAAGGAGAAGGCCGCCGGTGAGATCGACGAGGCCGCCTTCCAGCTTCGCCGGAACGAGATCTGGCTGGCCATGGGCCTGCCCGTCGACTGACCGCAGCCGCCGGGGACGCCCAGCGCAGGCGGCGGCCGGGGAGCCTCCTCCTGCACGCGCCCCGGAACTGAGCGGCCCGCCACCAGGAGTCCGCGGTGAACGAGCTCGATCTCCACCGCTGGGTCGCCTGGGCCGTCATCGGCTGCGGCGTCGCCTCCTTCCTCCTGCTGCAGTTCATCTCGGCCCCCTACGGCCGGCACGAACGCTCGGGGTGGGGCCCCACCCTGCCCAGCCGCGTGGCCTGGCTGCTCATGGAGGCGCCGGCCGTCCTGCTGTGGCTGGCGGTCTACGCGTCGGGCGATCACGCCCTGGAGGCCGCGCCCCTCGCGCTGCTGGGGCTGTGGCAGCTTCACTACGTCAACCGGACGTTCATCTACCCCTTCCGCACCCGCGGCAAGGAGCGGCCCATGCCCCTGCTCGTGGCGCTGCTGGCCTTCGTGTTCCAGGTGGCCAACGCCTGGCTCAACGCGCGGCAGGTAAGCCACCTGGGCAGCTACGGGGCCGCCTGGCTGTCCGACCCCCGCTTCCTGATCGGCGTGGGCGTCTTCGCCCTGGGCTTCGGCATCAACCAGTGGGCCGACGCCGTCCTGCGGGCCCTGCGCAAGCCCGGGGACACGGGCTACTCCATCCCCCGCGGCGGCCTCTACGAGTACGTCTCCGCGCCCAACTACCTGGGGGAGATCCTGGAGTGGGTGGGCTGGGCCATCGCGACCTGGTCCCTGGCGGGCCTGAGCTTCGCCATCTTCACGTTCACCAACCTCGCCCCCCGCGCGGCCACGAACCACCGCTGGTACCAAGAGACCTTCGCGGACTACCCGAAGGAACGACGTCGGCTGATCCCCTTCCTGTGGTGATCGCCCGCGCCGGGATCCGCCGCCCCGCGGTTCCCTTGGGGAAGTGAACACGCTTAACATCACGCCGTGACCGACCGCCCCGCACTCGCCGCCCCGCCCCTGTCCGCCGCGGACCTCACCTTCGACGAGGAGGTCGACGCCGTGATCGTGGGCTTCGGCGGCGCCGGCGCCTGCGCGGCCCTGGAGGCCCGAGCGCGGGGGGCGGAGACCCTGGTGGTGGACCGCTTCACCGGCGGCGGGGCGACCGCCATCTCCGGGGGCGTCGTCTACGCCGGGGGCAGCACCAGCATCCAGCAGCAGGCGGGAGTCGAGGACGACGTGGAGGCCATGCTGGCGTACCTGCGCCTGGAGGTGGGCCAGGCGGTCGCCCCGGCCACCCTGCAGGACTTCTGCGAACGGAGCGCCGCCAACCTGGCCTGGCTGGGCGGCCACGGCGTGCCCTTCGAGGCCTCCCTCTGCCCCGTCAAGACGTCCTACCCCTCGGACGAGTACTACCTGTACTACTCGGGCAACGAGTCCTTCGCCGGCTACCGCGAGCACGCCCGCCCCGCCGCCCGCGGCCACCGCAGCAAGGGCAAAGGGCTGCCGGGAGCCACCTTCTACGCCCCCCTGAAGGCCGCGGCCCTGCGCGCCGGAGCCCGGTTGGCGTCCCAATGCCAGGCCCGGCGGCTCGTGCTGGACGGCGACCGCGTGGTGGGCGTGGAGCTCTGGCAGATCCCCCCCGGATTCGCCGCCTGGCGCCACCGCGCGCTGGCCTGGGGAGCGATCAAGATCAACCCCTACCAGCCGAAGTGGGCGCGGTCCTTTCGCCGTCGACTGTCCGCCCTCGAGGCCCGCTTCGCCCGCCGACGCCTGGTGCGGGCCCGGCAGGGGGTCGTCCTGGCCTCCGGTGGCTTCATCTACAACCGCGACATGGTGCAGGAGCACGCACCCGCCTACCGCCCGGGCATGCCCCTGGGCACCACCGGCTGCGACGGCAGCGGCATCCAGCTGGGGCAGAGCGTGGGCGGCGCCGTCGACCGCATGGACCGCGTCTCCGCCTGGCGCTTCATCAACCCGCCCGAGGCCTTCACCAAGGGGATCATGGTCGACCGTCGGGGGGAGCGTTACGCCAACGAGCGCCTCTACGGCGCCCAGTTCGGCCGCAAGATGGTGGAGGAGCACCGCGGGGAGGCCCTGCTCATCATCGACCAAAGCCTCTGGAACGAGGCCAGGCAGCAGGTCAAGCGCGGCCGCGTGCACTGGTTCCAGCAGGCCCCGGCCCTGATCAACCTGTACTCCAACCGCCGCACCGCCGGCAGCATCGCGGACCTGGAGCGCGCCGCGAAGCTCCCCGAGGGCGCCCTGCAGGCCACCGTGGCGGCCTACAACGCCACCTGCGCCACCGGGGAGGACCCCTTCTCCAAGGACCCCGAGCACCTGCACGCGCTCACGCAGGGCCCCTACTACGCCATCGACTGCAGCCTGGGCAGCCGACGCTTCCCCTGCCCCACCCTCACCCTGGGCGGCCTGGTGGTCGACGAGGGCACGGGCGCGGTGAAGTCGACCGACGGCGCGCCCATCGAGGGCCTGTACGCCGCGGGACGCACGGCCGTGGGCATCAGCAGCAACGGCTACGTCAGCGGCCTGTCCCTGGCGGACTGCGTCTACTCCGGTCGACGGGCCGGGGCTTCGGTCGCGCCGTGAGGGTGGCGGTGGTCACCGGGGCCAACTCCGGGATCGGGCTGGCCACCGCCAGGGGTCTGGTGCAAGCGGACTGGACGGCGGTGATGCTGTGCCGCTCCGCCGAGCGGGGCACGGCAGCGCAGTCGCTCATCGAGCAAGAGACGGGCCGCTGCCCCCAACTGGTCCTGGGCGACCTGGCAGACCCCGCCTCCATCCGCCGCGCCGCCGGCGAGATCATGCAGGCGCACCCCCGCGTCGACGCCCTGATCAACAACGCCGGCGTCTACCTGCCCCGCCGGATGGAGTCCGTCGACGGCCTGGAGATGACCTTCGCGGTCAACCACCTGGGCGCGTTCCGTCTCACCCTGGCCCTGGAGCCCGCGCTGCTGCCCGGCTGCCGCGTGATCAACGTGAGCTCCCTGGCCCACCGGGGCGGGCGCATGGACTGGAGCGATCTGCAGCGGGAACGAAGGCGCTATTGGGGCTACCTGGCCTACGGCGACAGCAAGCTCTGCAACGTGCTGTTCACCCGGGAGCTGGCCCGCCGTTGGGCTGACCGGGGCGTGAGCGCGCACGCGGTGCACCCCGGCGTCATCGCCAGCGGCTTTGGCCAGGACGAGCCCGGCTTCTTCAACCGGCTCTACCGGCTGGGGGCGCCGCTGTTGGGCTCGCCCGAGGGCGGCGCGGCCACCTCCATCCACGTCGCCACGAGCGACGAAGGCGGGCGCCTCACGGGCAAGTACTGGTCGGGTCAGCGGGTGCGTCGGCCCTCCCGCGCGGCGCTGAACGTGGCCGACGCCGGCCGTCTGTGGGAGCTCAGCCTCGCGCTGCGAGGTTGATCGCCACGTCCTCGATGAGGTCCTCCTGGCCGCCGACGGTCTTCATGCGGCCCATCTCCACCAGGATGTCCCGGCTGCTGATGCCGTACTTCTTCGCCGCCCGCTGCGCGAAGAGCAGGAAGCTGGAGTACACGCCGGCGTAGCCCAGGATGAGGGCGTCGCGGTCGATGCGGATGGCGGAGTCCATGAGCGGGACCACCAGGTCCTCGGCCACGTCCATGATCTTGTACAGATCGATGCCCGTCTCCACGCCCATGCGCCCCAGGACGGCCACCAGGACCTCCGTGGGCGTGTTGCCCGCCCCCGCGCCCAGGCCCGCGCAGGAGGAGTCGATGCGATCCGCCCCGGCCTCGATCGCCGCCAGGGAGTTGGCCACGCCCATGGACAGGTTGTGGTGGCCGTGGAAGCCAATCTCCGTGCCCGGCTGGAGCGCCGACCGCAGCGCCTGCATGCGCGCCGTCACGTCCTGGGGGAGCATGAAGCCCGCCGAGTCGGTGCAGTAGATCACCTGCGCGCCAAAGTCCTCCATGATCCGCGCTTGCGCCGCCAGCTCTTCGGGGGGGAGCATGTGCGCCATCATCAGGAAGCCCACGGTCTCCACGCCCAGCTTCCGGCTGATGCCGATGTGTTGGACCGCCACGTCGGCCTCGGTGCAGTGGGTGGCCACGCGCATGCAGGTCACGCCGCAGTCGACCGCCATGCGCAGGTCCTCCACGGTGCCGATGCCCGGCAGCGTGAGCGCGGAGATCCGCGCCTGCGTCATCTTCGGGGCCACCGCGCGCAGGTACTCCTCGTCGCTGTGAGCCGGGAAGCCGTAGTTGATCGACGCCCCGCCCAGCCCGTCGCCGTGAGTGACCTCGATCAGCGGCACCCCAGCCGCGTCCAGGGCGGTGGCGATGCTGACCATCTCCTCCAGGGAGATCTGGTGCTGTTTCGGGTGCATGCCGTCGCGGAGGGACATCTCGTGGATCGTCACGCGCTTCATTGCATCGCCTCCGCCAGCAGCTCCGCGGTCTTGAGCGCCGCCGCCGTCATGATGTCCAGGTTGCCGGCGAAGGTGGGCAGGTAGTCGCCCAGGCCCGCCACCTCCATCCAGACCGTCACCTTGCGCCCGTCGAAGACCGGCCCGTTCTTGAGGGTGTAGCCGGGAACGTAGCTCTGCACGTCGGCCACCATGCGGTGCACGGACTCGGTGATCGCCGCCTGGTCGGGATCGGCCGCGCACAGGCAGTGGATGGTGTCCCGCATGATGATCGGCGGCTCCGCGGGGTTGATGACGATGATCGCCTTGCCCCGCTTGGCGCCGCCCACCTGCTCCACGCCCGCCCGGGTGGTGCGCGTGAACTCGTCGATGTTGTTGCGCGTGCCCGGCCCGATGCTGCGGCTGGCCACCGTGGCCACGATCTCGGCGTAGTCCACCGCCTGCACCCGGCTCACGGCCGCCACCATGGGGATGGTCGCCTGCCCTCCGCAGCTGACCATGTTCACGTTCGGCGCATCCACCTGATCGGCCAGGTTCACGGTGGGAATGCAGTAGGGGCCGATGCTGGCCGGCGTGAGGTCGATGACCCGGATGCCGCGGGCCTGCAGCAGGTCGTTGTGCTGGCCGTGGTACTTCGCCGACGTGGCGTCGAACGCGATGCGCACCCCGTCCGCCGCCACCTGATCGATGACGGAGGCCAGGCCCGCGTGAGTGGTGCTCACGCCGTGATCACGCGCGATGCGCAGGCCCTCGGAGGCCTCCACGACCCCCACGGACCAGAGGACCTCGATGAGGGGGGAGCGCAGGGCCTTGAGGAGCAGGTCCGTGCCGATGTTGCCGGGGCCGATGATGACCGCCTTGATCTTGCTCATGTGAAGCGCACCTCCACGGCGCCGAGTCCGCTCACGTCGGCACGCATCGTGTCCCCGGCCACCACGGGCTCCAGGGGCACCAGCGAGCCGCTGAGGATGATCTCCCCCGCGAGCAAGGGCACGTCGAACGCGCCCAGGGTGTTGGCCAACCAGGCTACGCAGTTGAGGGGGGAGCCCAGGGCAGCGGCGCCCAGCCCCTGGCTGAGGGGCGCTCCATTCTTGGTCACGGTCATCTTCAGGGCCGGAAAGTCCAGGCCGTGAGGGCTCACGGGGGCGCCGATCACGAAGGCCCCCGAAGAGGCGTTGTCGGCCACGGTGTCCTCGATGGCGATCTTCCAGTCCGCGATGCGTGAGTCGACGATCTCGAAGCAGGGATGCACCGACTCCGTGGCGGCCAGGACGTCGGCCGCGGTGACGCCGGGCCCCCGCAGGTCCTTCGACAGGCGGAACGCGATCTCGCCCTCGGCCTTCGGCTGGATCATGAGCTGGGAGATGGGCAGCTCCCCCTCGAAGACCATGGCGTCGGTCAGGTAGCCGAAGTC
>CALCXL010000925.1 GCA_937907595.1 uncultured Pseudomonadota bacterium | reverse complement strand
CTCGGAGATGAGCTTGCCCACGTAGTTGGCGGCGCCGAAGCGCTCCAGCCCGTAGCCGAATTGCAGGCCCATCACCGCACCGGTGAAGAAGGCGGTGAGGAAGCCGATGGACAGCGACTGGTAGCCCAGCGAGTAGAACTGACGCACCGTCTCGCGGATCTCGAAGGGCCGCCTGAACAGCGATCGCAGCACCGCGAAGCTCAAGCGGGAGATCGCGCCGAAGGTGCTCAGGAAGTCGATGAAGCCGCCGCCGATCACGCGCAGCAGGCCCGGGAAGGCGCGGAAGTGCGGCGTGCGGACGGGGCTGAGGGCTTCGCTCACGGATCGAAGCGGGCCCGGAACCCGTCGCGGAAGGCGCGGAAGGCGGCCATGCCCTCCTCCTGGTGCCGCGGATCGCCGACGTAGATGAGGTCGAAGACGCAGGGGCCGTTCTTGAGCACCGTCAGGCCCAGCACCACCGGCACCCCGTCCAGGCTGCCCCGCGCCGTGCGCTCCAGGGCGGCGCGGTCGTTCAGCATCAGCTCCTGCTCGGCCACGTCGCTCAGGCCCTCGAAGCCCATGACCAGGTGGTTGGCGAGCACGGTCAGCTTCGCGTCCTGGTAGCGCTTGCCGCAGGACGTGTCCGCGTACAGCGTGGCCCCCAGGTCCGGGCTGTACCAGGCGAAGTCCCCCGGCGGCGTCATGCCCCGCTGCCATCCCGCGGGGTGGCCCGCGGTGTAGCGCACGGCGATGGAGCCGCTGCCCGTGGGGCCCTCCAGGTCCACCTTCTTCTGGAACCAGCCGTCCTGCAGGCCCGATCGGCCCGAGGTCGTGGCGCAGGCGACCAGGGGGAGGCACAGGGCGAGCAGCAGGCTACGCATCGGCGCGATCCTGGCGGAGCACCTGGATGATCTCCCGCTGGTCCGCGCTGCCGATCAGCTCCAGGAACACGTCCTCCAGGCTGCCGCCGCCCTGGGTGTGCAGCACCTTGAGCTCCTGCACCGTGCCCTGGGTGGCCACGCGGCCCTCGTTGACGATGGCCACGCGGTCGCAGATCGCCTCCGCCACCTCCAGGGTGTGGGTGCTGACGAAGACGGTCCGGCCCTCGTCGGCGTAGCGTCGAAAGACCTTCTTGATCAGCATCGCCCCCGCCGGGTCCAGGCCGACCATGGGCTCGTCGATGATCAACAGCGGCGGCTGGTGCAGCAGGGCGGCGGCCAGGCTCAGGCGCTGCTTCATGCCGTGGCTGTAGCCCTCGATGAGCTCGTCGCCGAAGTTGCCCAGCCCGATGAAGTCCAGAAGCTCCTCGGCCCGCGCGCGCAGGGGGCGCTCCTCCATGCCGTAGATGCCGCCCACGAAGGCCAGGAACTCGTGCCCCGTCAGCCGCTCGTAGAGGTAGGGGCGGTCGGGGATGTAGCCGATCTTGCGCTTGGCGCCGACCGGGTCCACCGCGGTGTTGATGCCGTCGATGTAGACCACGCCGGCCGAGGGCTTCAGCAGGCCCGCGATCATCTTCATGGTGGTCGTCTTGCCCGCGCCATTGGGCCCCAGGAAGCCGAAGACCTCCCCCTTGCGCACGTGCAGGTCGATGCCCTGCACGGCCTGGAAGCGTCCGAAGCGTTTCTGCAGGCCCTCGGTGCGGATCAAGGCGGCTCCCGGCGGGACGGAGGGTCCCCTGGGCGCATGATAGAGGAAGCCGCTATCGTCGCGCGGTGAGCCGGGGACACGCCATCGCCCTCGGGGGAGGGCTGGCCGCCGCGCTGACCCTCCTCTGCTGGTCCGTCTTCGGCCCGAGCGGGCGGATCAGCCACAGCACCCCCCTCTTCGCCATCGCCACCGCCGCGCTGTGGGCCGCGATGGTCTTCCTCGAGGGCCGCGCGGGGCGCTCCCTGCCCGTCTTCACCCCCCTGTTCGCCGGCATGGCTCTGGCGGCCACGCTGCTGCTGGTGGGGCCCGAGGTGCCCGGCGCGCTGCGGGGCGACGAGGTCCGGGGCTGGTCCACCTACCACTACTATGTGGGCAGCAAGTACTTCGCCGACACCGGCTTCTTCGACCTCTACGGCGCCACCCTGGCGGCCGACGACGCCTTCGTGGCCGGGGGAGGGGACCCGAAGGAGGGCTGGTTCGACGCCGACCGCGCCCGCGACATGCGCAGCTACAAGCTGCGGCCGCGAGCCGAGATCGTCGCCTCCTTCGACGCCTCCTCCATGGACCCCGAGCGCCTCGCGGCCCTGGGCGCCGACAGCCGCTTCTTCCGCCGCCACGAGCACCCCCGCGACCGGCGCAAGCTGGTGCAGGACCTGGGCTTCAACCCCGGCCCGCCCTGGATGCTCCTGGGGGTGCCGCTCAGCAACGCGATCGACGCCGGCGGCCGCGGCTTCGGCCTCATCACCGGCAGCGACGTCGCCATGCACGTCCTGGCCTTCGCCGCCCTGTGGTGGGGCTTCGGCCTGCGCGTGGCCTGCATCGCCCTGCTGTGGATGCTGACGGTGCCGATCAACCGCGGTCGCCTCATCGGCGGCTACTTCAACTACGACTGGCTGGCTGCGGCGGCCCTGGCCTTCGCCGCGTGGCACCGGGATCGCCCGGCCCTGTCGGCGCTGGCCCTGTCCTGGGCGGCCATGACCCGGGTCTTTCCGGGCCTGATGGCGCTGCCGCTGCTGTTCGTGGCCGGGCGGGGGCTGATCGGGGGAGCGCGGAACCCGAAGGTGATGCGCTTCGCCACGGTCTTCGTGCTGGCCTGCGCCCTGCTCTTCGGCGCGTCCCACGCCACGGGGCGGGGCGCGGGCACCTGGCCCGAGTGGACGGAGAAGATCCGCATCCACAGCGAGCACCACCCCAAGACCGGCAGCAAGCGCGTGGGCCTGGGTCGGCTGGTCCTGCACCACCCGCGGCCCGGCAAGTTCTGGAGGGCGACGTCGCGGCCCTCGCCGGCGCAGGCGACCAGCAGCCACCGCCGCAAGCTGGTGGTCGCCGCCCTGGGCCTGGGCCTGCTCGGGCTGGCGCTGCGTCGACGCCCCCTGGACGAGGCCATGCTGGCGATGCTCTTCGCGGCCTGGATCGGCTCCACCTCCAGCCGCTACTACGCCTCCATCTGGGTGCTGCTCTTCGCCCTGCCTACCCTGGGGCCCCGGGCGGGGCCGGGGCGCTGGGCGGCCGCCGTGCTGCTGGGCATGACCCTGGTCTGGCACGCGCCCCCCACCCTGACGGCGCAGTACCTGGCCCTCAACTACGAGGCGCTGGCGATGTTCGCGGGGCTCTGCCTGCTGTGGCTGTGGGGCGACCGCCGGGGCCGGGCCGCGGGCGAGCCTTCCCTTGACGCTCCGGCGCCCGCTCTCGATCATTCGAGCCGGTGAGAACGCTCCTCCTCCTGCTGCTGGGCCTGAGCGCCTGCGGCCCGTCCGCGTCCCCCGCCCCGGAGCCCCCTCCCACGGCGTCTCCACCCGCGCTGTCGACGCCTCCATCGACGCCTCCATCGACCCCTCCGAGCCCTGAGCCGCGGGTCCTGCCCCGCCCGGCCCCCCCCGTCCCGCGCCCGTCCCCCGGCCCCCGGCCCGACATCCTGGTGGTCGTCCTGGACACCACCTCCCCCGGGGCCGTCGACGCGGCCATGCCCCAGGCCCGGGCCTTCGCCGAGGGTGGTCGGCGCTACACGCGGGCCTGGTCCTCCTCCAACAGCACGATGGAGGCGGTGGCCGGGGTCTTCGTGGGCGCCTGGATGAGCGCCGCGCGGCTGTGGGAGGCGGACCTGGTCACGCTGCCGGAGACGCTGAAGGAGGCGGGCTATTCGACGTACTTCGGCTCGGCCAACATCGTGCTGGACCACCCCTTCTACGCCCGGGGCGCCGACGTGGCGGAGGCCCGGGCCCAGGACCTGCGGCGTGACTTCCCGGACCTGGGCGCCGTCGAACGGTTCGAGCAGAGCTGGGCGACCCTGGAGGGCCCGCGCTTCGGCTGGCTGCAGCTCGCCGCCTGCCACGACTACCGGGTGGCGGGCAAGGACTACATCGGACAGGGTCCGCCCCGAGGGGAGGCGGCCCTGAAGGAGGCCCACGCCGCCTACCTGCTGGACTGCGCCGCCACCGACGCCCTGCTGCCCCGGGTCTTCGCCGCCAACCCCGGCGGCCTGACGATCCTGACCGCCGACCACGGCGAGCTCTTCGGCCACCTGGGCAGCTACCCCCTGCGCGGGCAGGCCGAGCATGGCCACGGCCTGGGCAGCTCGCCCCTGGAATTGCACATCCCCCTGGCCCTGCAGGGCCCCGGCGTGGTGCCTGGCGTGGACGATCGCCCTGCCTCGCTGCTGGAGGTGCGCTCCACGGTGCTGCAGGCCGCGGGGCTGGACGACGGTCGCGGGGACCTGCGCAGCGGTCGCCTGGCCTGGCCTCCGGTCGCCGCCGCCTGCCACCTCAACGACGGGGGGCCCGGGGACATGACCGCGCTGCTCCAGCCCGACGGCAGCCAGCTGCTTCGCACCGCGCAGTACGGCATGCCCGAGCTCGTGCGCTGGGAGCCGGCCGGCGTCGGCTTGAAGGACGACTGGAGCGCCGTCGATCCCGCGGGGATCACGCCCGACCAGCGTCGCCTGCTCTTCGACGCCGCCCGGCTGCTCTGCGTCTCCGACGAGGACCTGTGCCGGCAGCACCCCGAGCTGGTGGCCCTCGGCTACATCGACTGCCCGTGATCCGCCGCGCCGCCGCGCTCCTGTTCGGCCTGATCCTGGCGCTGTGCGCGGCCGAGCTGGGGCTTCGGGCCGCCGATCTGTCCTGCCGCTGGCTGGTGGATCTGGTGCCCCTGAACACCGCCGATCCCACCCTGCACCAACCCTCGCCGGACCCCGAGCGGCTCTACGCCCTCCGCCCCGGCGCTCGGGCCGATCTGGGGCCCGTCGACGATCCCCAGGGCGCCCGCCGCGTGGTGAGCATCAACTCCCTGGGCTTTCGCGGGCCCGAACGCGACCGGCACAAGCGGCCCGGTCAGCGCCGCATCCTGGCCCTGGGAGGCTCCAACACCTACGGCGCCGCCGTGGCCGATCACCGCACCTGGCCCGCCCAGCTGGAGGCCGAGCTGCGGGCCCGCGGGCAGGACGTGGAGGTCTGGAACCTGGGCGTCTCCGGCTACGAGACCCGCCAGAAGGTCGCCCTGGCCCGGCAGGCCCTGCGGGAGTGGTCCCCGGACCTGCTGATCCTCCAGCTGCACAACCTGGGGCCGCGCTACCTGGTGCCGGGCGACGATCCCTGCTCGCGGGTGGAGGCGGACCCCAGCCTGTTGGGGGAGTGGCTGCCGGGGCTGCCCGATCGCGGCTCCCTGCGCGCCCTCTTCGACGCCTCCGCGCTGGCTCAGGTGGCGTGGATGGTGCCCGAGCGCCGGCGCCGCGCCGCGCAGCCCGACGCGCCGATGGACCTCGGGGCCGTCGAGGAGCGGGGGCGGCAGGCCCTGGCGTCGCTGCTGCGGGACCTGCC
>CALCXL010000924.1 GCA_937907595.1 uncultured Pseudomonadota bacterium | reverse complement strand
GGAGCTGTAGTGGGTCGCCATGGCGTAGGCGCTCTCGGCGTACTTGTCTTCCTTGTTCACCCGCCAGAGGTGCAGGAAGCCCTGCATGACCCAGTGGTCGGGCACGATGAAGCGGTCGCGCTTGTACCACTTGATCTGACGGGCAGCGATGCGCTCGGCGGCCTTCAACCAACGGTCGTCCTTCGTCTCCTCGTAGTAACGCATGAGGGCCAGCATCACTTCCCCGGGGTAGTAAAGCGGCTCCTTCTTCACGCGATCCAGCTTCATTGCGTCCGAGTAGCGCCGGTGGACCTTGCCCTTGCTGTCGATCATGTCGACCATCGTGAGGGCCAGGCCCTCCATGATCGCCTCGTCGTTCTGGCGGTAGATCTCCGTGCGGTACTTCTTGGGGATCTGGTCCTTCTCCGGCCGGCCCAGGAAGGTCAGCAGGGTCAGCGCGGCGCTGCCCGACTCGCAGGCGCCGCCCTCGATCAGGCACATGCGGTCGTCGGCCTTGGCCCCGCGGGGCGCCTTGAGGGCGTCGTAGATGAAGCCCATGGCCCGGCTCGCCTTGTCCAGGTACATGTCCTGGTCGGGCTTGATGACGGCCTCTTCCCCGGCCAGGTGCCACATCTCGAACAGGCCGTAGACCGATCCGGCGTGCCGCACGATGTTGTAGCCGGAGCTGCCCTTGTCCTGGTTGGGGTAGTACTCGTAGTCGAACTTGCCGTCGTCCTTGACCGTGTAGGCCAGCCACTGGCCGCCGACGCGGATCGACTCCAGGATGTCCTGCTCGGACGGCGTGCCCTCCCACAACACGTTGCCGCGGTAGAAGTCGGTGGCCGGGCCGTCGGCCGTCACCACGCCAAAGTTGGCCGTGCGGAAGCGCTCGAGCACGGCGCCGTCGTCCTTCCAGCCGGTCTTGCTCAGGCCCGCGTCCATGGAGGCCGTGGCCAGCATCTTCTCCAGCTTGGGGGTGCGGCCGCGCACGCGCGGGGTCAGCAGACCCTTGGAAACGGGCTCGTGGGGCAGCAGCACGCCGACCTTGTCGCCCTGGCGCACGCGGGCGCCGTCCACGCCGGGCTCCAGCAGGTACCAGAGCGCGCGCTCCTCGCGGGTGGGCAGCACCTGCGCGGGGCCCTCCAGGTCGATGGCGAACTTGAGGGTGGCGGCCGCGTCCTTCCAGTCGGCGGGCGCGCCGTCTCCCCACAGGGCGTCGTGGGCGAGGGAGACCAGGGCCGCGCCGACGGGGCCTTCGGTGGCCTGCCGGCGCAGGACGGTGGTGGAGCCGGGGCGGTACAGCGACAGCCACAGGCCGTGCTCGATCGACCTGCCCAGCGCGCCCTGGCCCAGCAGGCCCTTGACGGAGTCGGGGGCGGCGCCGCCGTTGCGCAGGGTGCCGCGAACCACGTCGACCGCGGCCTGCTTGTCCGCGGCGCTGAGGGCGGGCGGGGCGCCGGCCATGTCCCAGGCGGCGTAGAGCAGATCCGAGGTCAGGCCGCCGTCCGTGCCCACGCGAGCGTCCCACTCGGTGGTGGGCCCGAAGAACTCGCCGATGGTGCCCTCGGAGTCCACGAGCGCGCCGCTGCGCGTAGCCCAGCCGCTCTTGGTGGCGAAGGCGCCGTCGGCGTCGATGGCCGCGATGGGGTGGCTGTCCAGGTGACGCGCCTTGAACCAGGCGGCGGCGTCCTCCAGGGACGTGCCCTGCTTGAAGACGACGACCGTGCGAAAGCCCATGCCGCGCCCGTACTTGACCAGCTTGCGCAGCAGGCGGGTGGCTGCCTTGTTGTTCTTGTCACTGACGTCGGTGTCGAAGTAGAGGACCAGCGAGTTGCCGGCGAGCAGGGAGCCCAGCTTCTTGTCCCCGTCCTTCGTCTTCAGCTTCACGCTGACCGGCAGCGCCTCGCCCGTGCGGGCGCCCCGGGCCGGCAGCACGTGCTTGCCGCCGACGAGCTCCGTCTTGTCGTGGAATCCCCAGGGGCGATCGCTCTGGGGCGCGGCGACCTCCAGCGGCAGGGGGCTGCTGGGCCAGGCCTCCCCGGAGGCCGCGGGCTTGGCGACCGACGCGGCGGGCGGAGCTGTCTCCTCACCACCGCCGCAGCCGACGAGGGGGAGCACCAGGAGGGCCAGGAGGGCCGCGAGGGAAGGGATCTTGGGTCGCATGCGCGCGAACCTAGCAGGCTCCCGCGAAATTTGAAGAGAGGGGCCGAACGCGCGTGATTCCAGCCGCTTGATCAGCCGCTGGATCAGCCCCCGGTGACGTCGTAGAGCCCCACGTCGATGCCCC